>JBGPFY010000111.1:0-4096 GCA_041483615.1 Nitrososphaeria archaeon
AGCGAAGAGCGCGATGGCGGCCGTTCCGGTCCCTCTCGAAGGACTCACGGAGACCGCTGCGCTCTCGTTGTGCGCCCAGCTGGGCCTTACCGGGAGGGCGTCATCGGAGTTGCGCTCGGTCCTCATGAACTTGGAAAGGCTCTCCCGGGAGGAGGAGTGCGAGCTGGCGGAGGTCAACCCCCTCGCGGTGCGCGCCGACGGGAGCGTCGTCGCGCTCGACTCCAAGGTCGTCCTTGACGACAACGCGCTCTTTCGCCACCCGGAGTTCTCGCGGATTCTTCCGGAGGACCCCCTCGAGGGAGAAGCGGCGAAGTCTGGGTTCGCGTTCGTCAGACTGGATGGGAACATCGCGGTCGTCGGGAACGGGGCTGGACTCGTCCTCTCGACCCTTGACCTCGTCGCCGACGCGGGAGGGAGGGCGGCATGCTTCCTCGACCTGGGAGGAGGGGCGCAGCGGGAGAGAGTGGAATCAGCCCTGAGCCTCGTCAGCAGGCTCCCGAACGCGAAGGTGGTCCTAGTCAACATATTCGGGGGGATAACAAGAACCACCGACGTAGCCGAGGGTCTCCTTTACGCCCTCTCGCTGAAGCCGTCGGCGCGAATCTACGCCAGACTGAGCGGCGCTGGGGAGGACGAGGCGCACAAGCTTCTCATGGGCTCCGGCATCTCCCTCTTTCCCACCGCGGAAGAGGCCGTCACCTCCGCCGTCGAGGGGTCTTCGGCTTGAACTTCGAGGTCCCAGAGGCCGGCGAGCCGATAATCATCCAGGGAATCACCGGCAGGTACGGCAGCCTGCATGCCAGACTCATGAAGAGATACGGGACAAACGTGGCGGCGGGGGTGACGCCCGGAAGGGGTGGGCAGGTGGTCGAAGGCGTGCCGGTCTACGACTCCGTGGAGAATGCCGTCGAGAAGACGGGTTCGAGGACCTCGGTCCTCTTCGTCCCTGCCTCTACCCTCCTCTCCGCCGCCGAGGAGGCCGTGGGCGCCGGGATAAGGCTCCTTGTCGTGATAACCGAGCACGTCCCTATCAGGGACACACTGAAGATGATACGCCTCTGCGAGGAAAGCGGGGCCCGCGTGCTAGGCCCGAACACCCCGGGCATCATTCTCCCCTCGACTAGGTTGAAACTGGGGATAATGCCCGCCCCGTCATTCCTCGAGGGGGGCGTCGCCCTCTTCTCCCGCAGCGGGACGCTAATGTACGAGGTCGCTGACTCGCTTTCCAAAGACTCCCTCGGACAGCACGTCGCGCTCGGAGTAGGAGGGGACCCGGTCAACTGCACGACGCTGACCGAGTGCCTCGACTGGGCTGCGTCGGCGGACGAGGTCACATCCGTCGTCGTGGTTGGGGAGATCGGCGGGGACGCGGAAGAGAGGCTCGCGGAGCACGTCCTGGAGACGAAGTTCTCCAAGCCCTTGGTCGCTTACATCGCCGGGAGGTCTGCCCCGAAGGAGAAGCACATGGGTCACGCGGGCGCGATAATCTACGGGAGCTACGGGACGGCCGAGTCCAAGATCTCCGCCATGAAGAGGGCGGGAGCGAGGGTCGCGATGACCACGTCGGAGATCCCAGCTCTGGTGAAGTCCGCACCTTGAGACGTCGCGGCTCCTGTCCCCTCCGAAGCTCGAAAAGTCCTTAAGCGGGTTTTCGACGGCTTGGAACGAACCCACCAGATGCCGATCGCCGACGTCACCAAGAAGCAGATCGCCCAGAAGAGGCGGCTCTTCCTCAAGGTCTGCTTGCGCTGTGGAGCGAGGAACGCCCTCCAAGCCACGAGGTGCAGGAAGTGCCATGCCTCGGTCCTCAGGCTGAAGAACAGGTCCGTCGGGCTCAAGAAGTAACCAGGAACCCAGAGCTTAAATCAGTTCGAGAAACGGTCTTGATTCTGGGCCGGTCGTCTAGCCTGGTCAGGACGTCGCTCTCGCTGTGGACCGCCAGCCTTCAGCTTTATGACGAGAAATTGCACGTCTCACGACACCCTTGGTGAGACCTTTTGATTTTGCTATGGCGCGTTGGCTTTCACCAGCTTCGTGCTGACGAATGATTTCGCGTTCGTCTTCCAATCCTATCGAAGGCTTCCGCCCCGAGAATAGCGCTGAATATTGCCAAGCTTCTTTCGCGCCTTCACTTCGAGTCCATGGTATGTCAACGAAAGGTCCCAGCCTCTCTCGGTCTCCTCTTCGAACTGCGGTTCTCAAGATTCTTTGCAGGTTATTCGCGGTCATCTTGTCGGATAGGTAGTCCAGCACGGCCTCTGCCTCGTTTCTCTTCTTGTAGAGGAAGGGGAGCATCTCTCGCAGGGTTTGGGTCACGCCCTCCATTGTCCCGACCTCAATCCTCCAAGCCCCGCCGCGCAATGACATCTTGCCGACCTTTATTCCACGCGATTGTAGAAAATCCCTCGCCATCGGGATTTGCCGCTTTGATTGGTCGCAGAACTCCAAGGCTGGATCTAAGGTGAAGGGCCGACCGCGAGAAGTCTTGCGAATCGTGATGCTTCCGTCTCCATCGAAATAACCTGCAAGTTGTGGCCATCCTGAGTAGGGTTTGTCTTCATGACCTGGCACTCCACTATCCATTGCCTGAGAAGCTACTGGGCCTTATTTGCGTCCATGCCCTAAGCTGCTTCCCAGAATTGAATCGATACAAAGATTGTAATCCGGGGCGCGAGATAATGTGCTTCTTCCGACCGTTTCTCTTAATAGAGCTACGCAGGAGGCGCGCTCGGGTCAGTGGTCTAGCCTGGTATGACGCCAGTCTCACACGCTGGAAGTCGGGAGTTCAACTCTCCCCTGACCCACCTTCGATGCATCGCCGGTTCAAATCCGGCCCGGCCCATCCCTTCGCGCACGTATGAGGCTAGACGATGCCTCGGCTGGCACAAGACATGCGCGCACGACGAAGGCCCTCAATCGTTTATGGTTAGCTTCTTGTCGAGCCAGGGCTTCATGACGATGTCCCAGGGGGTGACGACGGTCCCGCGAGACGTGAGGCACTGCCCGATGTCCCCCCCGAGCGCGCTCGCCGCCGCCTTGAGCGTCGTGCGCCCCGGGACCCTTCGCGCTCTGCTCTTCTCTATCTCGGCTATCGGCATCTCGAGCAGGCTGTCGGGGTTCGCGGCCAGCTCGTGAAGGATAGAAGGGCTGAAGATGTGGCTGATTATGCTGCGGTCTGAGATGAACGCGCCCCCTGAAGCCAAGAAGACGCGCCTGAACCTGTGGCTGAACATGAAGAGCAGTGCCTTCCGCAGGGGCGTCATCCCGGGGAGCGAGAATACCGGCGACGAGACGTCCTTTATCTGAAGGTCGCTCTCTATCGTGCCCGTCTTGTAGAGCTCTAGAATGTCTGCCAGGCTAACCGGCACTCCTGTCTTCTCCGTGTCGCTAATCCACGCGAACCCGAACCGCTCTTTCAGAAAGACTTCGAAGAGGCGCCCGATGTCTTGGTCGGCGTCGACCGTCCCTATGCTCTGGGCCGCCTCCTCGCATGGTCTCTCGATGAACCGCCAGAACCCTCCCTGTCCCAGAGCAAGCAACCTCTTGAGCAGAGAGTAGCCGTGGAGCGCCCGCGCCCTCGAGGCCGTCCCCTCGATGACCAGTGGTAGGCCGTCGATTTGCTGGAAGCGGAGCATGGAGACCGCTGGGAGCATCGGCATCTTCGGGTCGAGGAGGGGATAGGCCCTGTTGAAGACATGCGGTAGGGCCTCCTTAATCTTCAATGGATGAGCGCAGTCCGGCCTTCCTCGATAGATATGCTTTCTCCGCGCCTCGCGACATTAGGGTAGGGTCGCGCCGCTTTGCCTAGGCTTTCAGAAAGCCGAGCACGGCCGCCGCACCGTAGAGCTTGTTCTCGGCCTGCCTCCAGACGACCGACTGCTTGCCCTCAATGACGTCGTCGGTGACCTCCATCCCGCGGTGCGCGGGGAGGCAGTGCATCACGATCGCGTCCCTAGACGCCAGCTTCAAGATCTCCGAGTTTATCTGGAAACCCTTGAAGGCGCGTATCCGCTTGCTTCTCTCCTTCTCATCGCCCATGCTGACCCATACATCCGTGTAGAGCACGTCGGAGTCCACCGCCGCGTCCTTGGGGTCG
>JBGPFY010000112.1:0-4089 GCA_041483615.1 Nitrososphaeria archaeon
GACTCAACTTTATCAGTGGGGTTTTCAGTGGACGCGACGTCGCGCAGTGAGGCCAACAGCCACCGGCAACATGAAGCTTCCGGTAAGAGTGAACCGGAAGACCCCGCCCGCGGCCCTCCAGCCCTTCACCGACTACTTCAAGGGATTCGAGAAGGTGGGAGCGGTGAGGAAGGTCTTCGGGGACGAGACGGAGGCCGTCCTCGCCAGGCTGAAGATAGGTTTCATCTCTAACAAGCAGATGTACATGGGGATCCGCGACCATGATGGGAATATCGCTGTAGGGACCTACCACCTGAGGCACAGCACGACCCGCGTCCTGTACCTCGACGTCGTCCACGAGCTCTTCCACATCAAGCAGTGGATGGAGGACAAGGAGTGGTTCACCAAAGAGCATGAGAAGTTCATGGAGGACTTTTCGCTGTATTACGTCAGCCCGATCGAGGTGCCCGCCTACGAGCACGCAGTGAGGGAGGCGGAGCGTCTGGGGATGCCCCCGGACGAGATAGTCGAATACCTGAAGATGATGCCCGTGAAGCCGAAGATCTGGAACGGGTTCCTGAAAGAGATGGGAATTGGGCGGGTTGCGGCCGCGCCCAAACGTAAGTTGAGTCAGGCGGAGAAGCTCCCGGTGAAGATAAACCGGAACCCGAAGCTCGTCCTCCTCCCGTTCGCCGACTACTTCCGGGGCTTCGAGGAGGCGCCGCCGGTCAAGGCCTTGTTTGGGAAGGGAGCGAAGGAGGCCCTGCGGGCGGTCAAGGTAGAGTTCCTGGAGAGCCCATTCGGCTCCATCTTCCCGAGCGAGGAGGACGGCCACCTGGTGGTTAACGCCGCCTTCTTCAAGGATGCCGACCTCGAGTCGATATACCTCGACGTCGTCCTTTGTCTGAACTTCCTGAGGCGGGCAGCCGAGTCCAGCACGGCTTCCCTCGACTCCGGGGTCGAGTTCGGCGAGAATCCGCTGGTGTTGGAATCCTACAAGGCGATGGCGAAGGAGGCGAGAAGGATCGGGACCCCCGACTCCAAGATCATGGAGCGCCTGCAGCTCCCGCAGTTCATGATGACCGAATCGGCGTTCCGGAAGTTTGTCCGGGCGCTAGGGCTGAAGCCAGGAAAGTAGCCGCGCGCTTTCAGTTGGCCCCGGAGGCCGTTATCTGGACTTCTATCTGGCGCCCTACGTCCTCTTCCTTCATCAGGAGCATCGCATGGGCTGCCGTGAGCTCTTCCCTCTCCTTGGCGTTTCTGGTGTTCATCCCGCTGCATTGGTCGCTGACGAGCCCGAAGGAGGCCTCGCTTATCTCGCCCGACCTGAACTGGATGTCTACGTTGACGAGGAACTTGGCGAGAGCCAGGTCGTTTTGGTCGAGCTCTCCAATCCTGATTTTCATTTCTTGGACAAGCTTGTCGCTCGACTCCTGAATCTTGGCAAGGCGCGCCTCGTACTGGGCGCGAAGCTGGTCGTACTGCGTCCCCGCAGGCGACCCGCCCTCTTTCGACTCCTTCGCAAGCTCTCGGAGGGCCGAGACCCTCTTCCGGAGCACTCCCATCTCTCCGGTGATCCGCATGACGTCGGCCTTCCACGTAGGGACTACGACTAGCGTCTGGTCGTGGAGGATGAGCCTCCCAGATTTCACCTCCTGGAAGGAGCCCGAGCCCTGGTCGACTCCGATCGACTCCACGTCGCCGTTCGTCTTCAGCGAGAAGCCGACGACCACTCCGACGTGCCTCCCGTAGAGGTCGTCGAGCGACTTTCCTAGAAACCCAACAGCTTCGGTAGATTGCATGCTGGACTGAGAAAAGCGGCGCCTGCTCTTTATGGGGAAGGTGAAAACCAGTTCCTCAAACTGTCAAATTTCTTGGAACTCGCCTCGCCGTCCGTAGTTGGGACGGCCGTCCTTCTGGATTTCCACTCGAGATTCGGAGTGCGTAACCGCTTATTACGACTTGGCTGCCCGATGGCACATGAGCCAGGTCTGCGGGAAGGCCCTCGTCGGTCAGTCTTGGCACATCCACCACTGCACTTTGGAGAAGGAGGGACTCCACGGCCAGAATCACTCCTGCCCGTGCGGGCACGAGTGGACCAACGAAGAGCAGCTGACGCTGGCTCCGTTCTTGAAGGTCTGGACCGAAGCAGGCTAGAGCCCGGCGCCTGGAAAGGCAAAGGTTGTAAGGGTCTCCCCTCCCACGTTTGAGGAGGCCCGTCCTTCTTGTTCTACAAAGGTGGTACGCTGGCGGCGTCTTCCCCGAACACCGACCTACACGGGTACGGGGAGGAGATCAGGAAGGAGGTCGGTCGGCGCATACCCCACGACAAGAAGCTGGAGGTCCTCGACGTGGGGACGGGGTTCGGGACCAGCGTCGCATTTCTCTCGCGCTGGCTCTCGAAGGGAAGCGCCATCTGGACGGTCGACCCCTCGAAGGAGGTGCTGAGCGAGGTGAAGGCCACGGTGGGGAGAGAGAGCTCGCGCCGTGTGAACTTTGTCCAGGCGAGCGCGGAGGACCTCGAATTCGAGGACGGCTCCTTCGACTTCGTCGTCTCGGTGATGGTGCTTCACCACATCGAGAGGCTTCGCCCCGCCCTGAGCGAGATGGCGAGGGTTCTGAAGCCCGGCGGGACGCTCCTTGTCATCGACTACCTGCCGAAGGCGTCCCACGAGCTTGAGTTCCAGACGCGTCACGAGGAGTCCGACTTTTTCGAGCCGCAGGCTGTCGCGAGGGAGATTGGCGATCTCGGGCTGCCGGCGCGACAGACGGGTTTTGGGATGTGGTACCTGGTGGAGGCGAGGAAAGGGAGGCCTAGGGCGCCTCTGAAGGCGGTGCGGGCCGGCCGCGCCAAAGCGCGATCGGGAAGATGAAGACGAGGGTGTACAGGCCGCCCGTCAGCCACGCCAGCGGATAGCCGTAGCCTACAGCGACGAACGAGAAGAGGTACGGGGCCCAGAAGCTGAAGAGCAGCTGGACGGAGTTGACCCAGCTCAGCGCGATCGCCCTCTCGCTCGCCAGCTTCGAGGAGTTCCAGGCCGTCCCGAAGCCGAACGTGTATCCCACCCCGCTCGCGAGCCCCACTGTCACCGCCGCGGCTACGACGGCGGCCGGAGTCGCGAGCGAGGCCATGGCGACGCCCGCGGCTATCGCGACCCCCGAGGCCGACAGCACGAGCTTCACCCTCACCACCCTGTTGTAGAAGTGTCCCGCGACGGGGGCCGTGAAGAGTCCCGCGAGGATCACGAGGCTCCCGAGCCCTCCGGCGACTCCCGCCGACTGGCCCAGGTTGTCGTGAAGGTAGACCTCCGCGAACGTGGCGACCAGGGTGTTGCCCACGTTGTACGCGAGCATCACGCCCCCGACAAGGAGGAGCCACCTGTCGAGGAAGACACGCTTGAGGTCGACGAGCCGGAACTGGAAGTCTCGCGCCGGGGCGTCGCGAGGGACGGCGAGGAAGAGGAACGCGGTCGAGAACAGCCCCAAGCCGCCTATGAGGACGAGGCTCAGCCTCCAACCGATTGAATCGCCAATCAGCGCCCAGGCGAACAGCCCTATCCCTCCGCCCAGCGAAGCGACCGCGTTGTTGAGCCCCAACACGAAACCCGCCGACCCCGCGCGCGAGTGGCTGGTCATCAACGCGATGCTCGGAGGGAAGAAGAGGGCCATTCCCATCCCGCTGAAGAACCTGAGCACGGCGATGAGGCCGATGTCCGAGACGACCGCGCACAGCAGCGCGGACAGCGAAAGTATGACCATCCCGACGATGCACATCTTCCTCGGGCCGAACCTCGAGGAGAGAATCCCTCCGGGGACCTGGAAGAGGCCTATCCCCACGAGGAAGGCCGAGGAGATCAGCCCGAGGCCTGAGACCTGCTCGTGGAGGTCGAGGGCTATCAGGTAGAAGACGGGCGGTACCGAGAACCAGTTGATCGAGTAGAAGAGCCTGTTGACGAGGATTGTGGCGACGGCTAGGCGGTTCTGCGTCTCTTCGACCAAGAGGATGGCCCGGGTGCGGCTCCCCTCCGCATGCCTCTTTAGGTGTTAGGCGGCGCCGCGGTCCATGAGGTCGTTGCGGGGGTCAGACCTCCATCCACTTGATACTGCATC
>JBGPFY010000113.1:0-4005 GCA_041483615.1 Nitrososphaeria archaeon
ATGGGATTCGACCGAGTCGGAGCTTACCCCCACGACCTCGGCTCCCAGTTCCCCAAACTCGGCGTAGGTGTCGCGGAAGGCGCCCGCCTCCGCCGTGCAGCCAGGGGTGCTGTCCTTCGGGTACAAGTAGACGACCACGCTCCCGCGTGCAAGGAGATCTGCGAGCCTGACCACCTCTCCATCCTGCGAGTAGAGGGCGAAGTCAGGGGCGGCATCGCCGGCCTTGATTTTCGACATCCCTTTCGGTCTCCCCTTCCGGACCCTCTGAGCTAAACGCCTTTCGCGGGGCCGAATCCCAGCTTTTGCACCCTCTTTTGCCAATCAGAGCGTGTTTCAGAGGGATTCAGCCTTGGCGGCCATTATCGAGCCCTGAGAAAATGCTTGCTCCTTAAATGCGACCCTCCCAAGATTTCGGAGACCCATCGTGTCCCAATCGAGTCCTTTGCACGCTCCGCGGTTTCGTGATTTCCTATGGGAACCAACAACCTAGACGGTCAAGTTTGACCCACCTTTCTGATGCGGCTCAACGCCAGACCCGGAAAAAAAAATCGGGTTTGCAAAGTCGCCGGAAATGCTCGGACGATAGACCACTGCTCCTCAAAGCTAATATAATTTGGAAAGCCGACTCGGCACGATGCTTGCTGGACCATCTACATTCATATTATCACAAGTCCGCTTCATATTTATCATCCCGGTTGGGAGAAATCGACCTTGAAAATTAGGCCAAATCAAGTCCGTTGTCGCGCCCAGTTGGCCTAGTAGGCGATTCGACGATCGGATTGCGCACGCGGAAGGGAGTGACCGGATTCGGGGAGAAGAACGTCAAATGAGAATTCTAGAGGTATCATCGGCATATCCCCCCAGCAGGGGCGGGGTGGAGAGATTTGTCCAAGAGATCTCCCGGGGCATGGTCCAAGCGGGGCACGAAGTGACAGTCATCACGTCGAGCCGTGGGAAGGAGAGACGGTCGTATGACGAGGTAGGGACCGACGGCATCAGAGTGATTCGCTTCCCCGAGAGGTTCCACGCGCTCGAGGCTCCCCTCATCCCGGCCATCGCGTTCATGTTGTTGGCCATGCCTTTCGACATACTCCACGTCCATGGGATGAGCCCTACCATAACCGACCTGAGCGTCCTAATCGCCTGGATCAGGCGGAAGCCGATTGTCGTGACATATCACAACGACGCGGAGGGCACGCTCCGGTGGAGGATTGAGGAGGTGGCCGCCAAGGTCTATGCGAGGTTTTGCGTTCCCATCCTGAGGCTCGCCGACGTCGTCGTGTGCGCCACAAAGTCCTACGCTGAGAGCAGCCCCGTCCTGCGGCACATGGCCGACAAGCTGATCATAATCCCCCCGGGGGTTGAGCCGGGAAGATTCTCGAAGAGCGCAACCGACGAGCAGACCACAAACAGGCGCAAGGAAGTCCTATTCGTGGGGCAGCTGAAGGACTACAAGGGCGTCGATGTGCTGATTCGTGCCGTCGCGAAGTTGCGGCGCGAAGGGCACGACATAGGGCTACAGATTGCCGGCGACGGTCCCATGCTTTCAAGGCTCAAGGGAACAGCCGAGAAGGTGCAGCTCGATGGAGGAGTGAGGTTCCTTGGAAACGTCGACGATGACAAGCTGATAGAGCTCTACAACTCATGCGACCTGTTCGTGCTCCCCAGTACGAGCAGGAGGGAGGCCTTCGGCTTGGTCCAGCTAGAGGCCCTCGCGGCCGGAAAGAGGGTCGTCGCGAGCGACCTCCCGGGAGTTGGGGAGGTAGCGAGGATGATAGATGGGTTCCTCACTAGACCCAACGACCACGCCTCGTTGGCTGACGGGATTCTCAAGGCCTTCGCCGCCCCCCCTCAGGACAAGCTAAGGCTCCAGGAAATGGCGAAATCCCTTACCTGGCGAAAGACCGTCGAGAAGTACGAGCAGGTCTTCGCTTCTCTGGCCAGCTAGAATCGGCTAACAAGCACTGGGGATTGCTACTTCGACCCGCCGCTAGAAGGGATCAATGAGTAGCAGGAACAAGAGCACGAAGTTCCTTCACGAAACAAGTCGCGCAAACGTACCCCGCTTCGCCGGTCATGGTCATGAAGGGCTTGCCCGGTGCCCCGCAGGAGCACCTGCCGTTGTGCTGCCCAGAGTTCTGCTTGTAGCTTTGAGCTGAGACGGACTTCAAGCTAACCGCAACAATCGTGACGCGGTTATTTTAGTCCGTATGAAGCACTGGTCTATAACTGAAATTCTAGTGATTCGCACATAATTGTTCTAATTCATGCTTGCAAAGTCTCAAAAAATTTTCGAGAAACTTTCAGAACGAAGTTATATTTCATCGGGCCGGCCACTCCCCTGATGCGGCGCGTGCTGTTCACGAATCACCTCCCTCTGGGTAGCGGGTCAGGCTACCGCCAGACGGACCTCGCAAAGTGTCTCGCCAAGAAGGGATTCGTGTGCGATTTTCTCGGGAGGCGCCCCCGACAGATCCCAGCCCAGGCTGGAGATTCGGCGCCGCCGGACTACGGGCCCTTCAGCTCCGTCGCATATTGGGAGGAGCCCCTCGAGCGAAAGCTATTCGCGAATGTCCGCCTCTTCAGGAGAAGGGCCGAGGGGGCGACGCTTGTCCACGTGAACAGGGCGAACCCGTACACCGCGACCGTGGTCTCCTTGGGCAACCTCCGGAGGAAGAAGCTCACGGTAGACATGGAGGACTGGGACGGGTTCGGCGGATACTCGAGCTACGCCGGCTTCTATGGCCTAAAGGGCGACCTGCTCACCGTGTACGAGAGAGTCTTCCCCCGCCAAGGCGACCTCGTCCTCGCCGTGAGCCACCTCCTGATGAAGAGGATGCAGCAGCTGGGCGTCCCCAGGGACAAACTCCTCTTCCTGCCAAACGGCTACGACGAAGAGTGCTTCAACCCCGCAGTCAGGGGCGACGAGGTGCGGGAGGAGTTTTCCCTCGAGAAATCCAAGGTCGTGATTTACATCAGCGCCTTCCACCAGTTCGAGGCCGAGCTCCACAAGATCGCCCTCGACGCGTTCAAGCTTGTTTCGCGAGAGGTCCCAAGCGCGAAGCTGCTAATGGTCGGAGGCGGCAACCTAGACGTCGCGTCGTTGATAGCGGCCAGCGGATTGCAAGACAGAGTCGTCCACGCCGGGAGGGTGCCGCGCGAGAAGATTGCGCCGATGATCGCAGCGGCCGACCTTGCCATGCACGTGATTTCTGACCATCCGTTTCATGCCGCGAGTTCGCCGATGGTAATGCCCGAGTACATGGCCATGGCCAAGGCCCTCGTGGCGCCGAACATTGGTGAGCTCGCCTTCGGCCTTGCGGGGGGCGCGGGGCTGCTTGTCGATCGGCCCGACCCGCGACTCCTCGCAGAGGGGATAGTCCGGCTTCTGCGTGACGACTCGGCAAGAGAGAGCATCGGGAAGCACGCTGTTGAAAAAGCGCGCGCAGAATACTCCTATGACGTCCTATCGGCGAGGCTGAGGTCGGCCTACGCGCGCCTCTCTTGGTAGGTCCGCCAATGCGAATCTGCCTGGTCTCCTACGAATTCCCGCCCTCCGGGGGAGGCGAGGCGTCGTACACGCGCGCCTTGGCCACGGCCTTCTCACGCGACGGGCATGATGTCACGGTCATCGCCCCCAGTGCCGACCGCACATCTGCGATCGAGGGAGACAGGTTTGACATCCTGAGAGCGCGCAACTCGGGCCCTCTCCGCGGAGCGAGCTTCCTCGCGGGGGCAGAGCTAGCGCTGGATGGCCTCGCGCGGAACATGAGGCCTGACATCGTGCATGTGACCTTCGATTATCCCACGTTCCTTTTTCACCTGAGGCAGCGAGGAATCCCGTCCATCGCGACCGTGCATCACTTGCACATGGCCGAAGCTCTCTCGATGGCCTCGCTAGGCGTGGGCGACCGGATCCCGAGGCTTCTGAAGGCTTCAATCCTCAGCGCTCTCGAAGGGAGACTCCTGGGCCAGTGCGACACGGTGCTTGCCGTCAGCAGGTTC
>JBGPFY010000114.1:0-3974 GCA_041483615.1 Nitrososphaeria archaeon
AATTCTCGGTAAATCCGGCTCTTGAGATTGAATCGGCCTTTGATGTTCTCTTCAAGACCGATTTTGATTGCGTGATTTATCATCATTCGGAAGGTTTGAAGAAGGTGAATCGTTTCAGGCCTTGACTCATATGCGAATTTGATGATCTTGAAAGACTTCACGCCCGGTCATTCCGGTTTCAGATTTAAGCAGCTACACCAATCGTCGGCAGAGCTTGCTCCCGTGGCGGTGGCCTAGCACCCTTTTTCAATGCCCCCCTGAGACCTCGCCCCATGGTGTGGAAGCGCAGGAAGGAACTGCTCGAGGAGCTGGCGATGGTGCTGGTCAAGGTCAAAGCGATCCAGTTCGGGACTTTCACGCTCGCAAGCGGAAGGATCAGCTCTTACTACATCGACCTTCGGACCATACCGAGCTATCCGGGCGCCTACAGGACGCTCACCGACGTCTACGGCGAGTTCCTGCGCCACGAATTCAAGGAGGCGAGCTACGACGCGATAGCTGGAATCCCTACTGCGGGCCTGACCCTGTCCTCTCCCCTTGCCCTGATGCTCGAGAAACCGATGATCTATGTGAGGAAGGACGAGAAGGACCACGGCAGGAACAAGCTGGTCGAGGGCGTCACAAGGCCAGGCTGGAAGGTTCTCGTGGTCGACGACGTCATCACGACGGGCGGCTCTATCCTCTCGGCGATCGAGGCGATAAGGTCGGAAGGCTGCGACGTCGAGCGGGCCTCAGTTGTGATAGACAGGCTGGAGGGCGGCTCCGCGGCCCTGAAGAAGCAGGGAGTGAAGCTCCACGGGATGACAGACATCATCGAGCTCGTGAGGATACTCAGGTCCAAGGCGCTGCTGTCTGCGGAGGAGGCCACCGCGGTCTCGACGCAGGTGACGAGGCGCTAGTCTCTATTCGCTTAGTACACCATCAGGTCCTTCTCCTCTAGAAGGACGTGCAGGTTGTTGACCGCCCTGTAGACCTCGCTCTCCCTCTTGGCGCCCGTGCAGACCATTTTCCCGGAGCTGAAGACCAGGGTCGCGGTCTTAGGTGTCTTGAGCCTGAAGACCAGACCGGGGAACTGGTCTGGGTGGTACTCCACGTCGACGAAGTTCTTCGTAATCTGGTTAAGGTCAACGGTCTGGTTGGTCGAGGCCGAGGCGACCACGTTCTCGATGCTCACGATGGCCTTGGCTGGGGCATTGCCCGTGCGGAGCGGATGGACTATATAGGGAGTATAAAAGGCGGGGCGCTATTCCTCATCGCGCAGGTTATATTCGCTGGTCGAGAAGGGTTGAAAGCGGGGAAACTCGGCCTTGCAAGAATCGCACGGTGAAAGCGGAAACCGCGGTCAAGACGGTATGCACGGGGCAGCCGGAGCGAAAAAATCATCTGCACGCCGCCTCCTGCTCGTCACGATAATAATGCTGGGGTTCGCCCTCCTGACATGGGGTCCCTCCCTGTTCTCAAGGAACGTCGAAGAGATGTTCATCCCGGCATGGCTCACGCTGACCATCGCGACGGTCGTCATCAGCATGTGGTTCGCGAGGTACTTGTTGACGGCTGAGAAATACCGGGACTCGGAGACGGCGCCTCATGGGGCGCCTGCCCACTCGCACTAGGGGCTCCGGCCGTTCCTCCGCTTCCATCGCGCTCCTCTGCCCTACCATCCGTAGAAGGGCGGAGCTCCGCGAGGAAGACGAAGAGCAGGATCAGGCCCACCAGGGCGTAGTTCCACGGATACGGTATGAGCATCGAGACGAGGCCGAGGTAAGGCACGGCCAACACGACCGCTCCTTTGACGCAGTTCGCCGGGACCGGTGGCCACTGGTAGGGCTCGTCAGGGAGAGGGTTGGTCGCCCTGTCGTCCCCTTGAGTGATCAGCCCTTGGGGCGTGATCGACACGACCCTGTGGACTATGGTCAGGCCCTGGCAGCCGCCCAGGGGGGTCGGCTCGACGTAGATTATCACCTGCCCCACATGGATGCTGCTGAAGGGGACGCTCTGCGCGATGACGAGGTCTCCCACCTCCAGCGTAGGGACCATGCTCCTGCTCACCACGACATAGACGGGGGAAGAGCCAAGGGCGCTCCCGACGAGGAGCTGCGCCCCGACCACTATCGCGACGACGATGAGGACGTATGTGAGCCCCCTGCTCACGTTCTTCGAAAGCGGCACGGTCTTTCCGGAGGCGCAATGTTGAGATTGTTAAGGGTTGCCGATTCCCGGAGCAAGTCTTTAGAAGGGGAGGCGGACGGAGCAGGTTCGCGTTGAGGCTGCTCTCTCTCGTCGAGGTCCTGGTCGTGAACGCATCGCTCATCGCACTCCTTCTCTGGATAACCGGGGACTACGGATTCCGCGCCGCGTATTGGGGGCCCGAAGGTTTCACCCCCGCGACCGCCAGGTACCCTCTCTTCCTCATCACATCAGCGGCGAAGGGGTCGACCTCGATCCCCGGGCTCCTCACCCTGGACTGGCAGCAGGTCGTCGTATTGGTCCTCGTGCTGACCGACGGGGTCTACTTCTCAAGCCTGTTCAGGCAGCTCAGAGGCGACCGTCGGCAAGGAACGTCGCCAATCTCCGAATAAGGTATATCTATCACCCTGCGGTGTTTCGGGCAAGCATGGCGGGTCTGCTGAGCTACCTGCTGCGGAGGATACTTTTCGCAATCCCGGTCTTCGTCACCGTCTCGATCATCACGTTCCTCGCCACTAACGCGTCCGGGAACCCGGTCGACATAGTCCGGCTCGGCATAAAGAACCCCACCCCCGCACAGATAGCGGCCCTCAATGCCTACTTCCACGTCGGTGAGCCCATCTTCACCAGGTATTTCCTGTGGCTGTCGGACTTCCTGCACGGCAATCTCGGCGTATCCCTCTATTCAGGCACCGTGGCCTCGAAGATCCTACCGTGGGTCGGGACGACATTGGAGCTGCAGATCCCGGCCCTTCTCCTCTCTCTGGGGATAGGCATACCCCTGGGCATCTTCTCCGCCAAGCGGCAGTACTCCAAAAGCGACGTGGCCGTCACCACGACCGCAATCTTTGGGATATCGATGCCCACCTTCTGGCTGGGGATTATGGCGATAATCGTCTTCTCGCTCGATCTCCACTGGCTCCCATCGTTTGGAGCCATCTCGGCGTACCCGCCCTACTGGTGGGGGAGCGTGCCGCTCGACCAATTGGCCCACATCATCCTCCCTCTTTCAGTCCTGACCTTGGTGTCGCTCGCGACGTACGTGCGACTTATCAGGGCGAACATGCTCGACGCCCTCCGTCAGGACTACGTCCTCGGTGCGAGGGCGAGCGGGCTCAGCGATTTCAACGTGACCTACAAACACGCGCTCAAGAATGCGGTAACCCCTGTGGTCACGATCGTCGGGCTGACCTTCGGGTCCCTTCTCGCGGGCGCGCCTGCTCTGGAGACGACCTTTTCCTGGCCGGGGCTGGGCTACGAGTTCGTTGGAGCAGCCCAGAGCCTGGACCTTCCCGTCGTCCAGGCGATCACGATGATCATCACGATCATGGTTCTGGTCGCGACCATCGGCCTTGACCTCGTCTACGCTCTGCTCGACCCCCGGGTGAGAATCTCCTAATGCGGGAGGAGGTTCAGGTCCAGTCTCAGCACGATGTGCCCTCTCATAGGGGCGCGGGCCAGTGGGCAGTCGCATGGCGGAGGTTCAAGAGGAACAGGTCTGGGCTCGCTGGACTGGCGATGGTCTCGTTCTTCGGGCTGCTCGCAGCCTACGGACTCTTCCTCGATCCTGTCCCTGCGAGAAGCTACGATTGCCTCTACCACGCTTGCACCAACCTGGCGCCCTTCACTAACTGGGCCCATCCCCTGGGTACCGAGCCTTCCGGCATCGACGTGTGGCAAGAAATAATCCACGGGAGCGTCGGGGACCTCTACGTCGGGGTCGGGGCCACCGCGATTTCGATTGCCATCGGGGTGGTCGTCGGAGCCGTGGCCGGGTACCGGGGGGG
>JBGPFY010000115.1:0-3971 GCA_041483615.1 Nitrososphaeria archaeon
CCACGTTGGCCCTTGAGAGTCGCAGGGCGATCCTCACGCTGCCGGTGGCTTACATCCTCTGGTACTTCACGTTCCAGGTGCCCGTCTTCGACTTTTGGATCAGGATAACCATCTCGGCGTTCATCCTCTTGGGCACGGCGATCGCGGTCGGCAGGAAAGAGCTCTCGGTGAAACCAACGCCCCGCGCGATTGCCGTCGGGCTGGTCTCGGCAGTCCTCCTGTACCTCTTCTTCTGGTCTGGCTACCAGGTCCTCAAGGGATTCCCGCAGTTCACGGGGCAGATATCCTCGGTCTACTCGCTGAAGGCCGCCGAGCCCGTCTCGGTCATCGCGAGCGTGCTCCTATTCCCCATCGGCCCGACAGAGGAGATCTACTGGAGAGGCCTCATCCAGCACGCCCTGGGCAAGAAGCTCTCGACCAGGAACTCAGTCCTCCTGACGTCCGCCCTCTACGGCGGCCTACACATCCCGACGCTCAACCTCGCCCTAATATTCACGGCCTTCATCGGCGGGCTAGTGTGGGGATACGTCTACAACAGGTTCGGGCTTGCCGCTTCGATGGTCTCTCATACGCTCTGGGATGAGATGATTTTTGTTTTCTTTGTCATCAGTTAATCTTTGGGTTTCACGCCAGGAATAGCCCGATTGCCAACAGGAGCGTGAAGGCCACCGAATGGATGAATGCCCTCATCGTCCTCGTCGCGAACACTAGCGGTGGCGGTTGGTCAGCAGGCGGCCGTCCGCGGGACCAGAGGAATAGCGGGATCGCGCCGATGCACAGCAGGGCGGTCAGAGGGATCCAACCAATCGCGGTAGCCGCAAAGACGCTCAGGTATGACAGCACAGCGAACGACACGACAAGCCTCTGGGTCTTCTCCGCTCCCATGACCACTGCGAGGGAGCGCTTTCCCGCCTGCTTGTAGGGTTCAAAGAAGATGAGGTCGTGCATCATGAGCACGTTCACCGTCAGCAACCCGCTCGAGAGGGAGGCCACCACCGGGAGAAGGGCGACCCCTCCCGTGAGGACGTAGTAAGCCCCAAGGCAGGGTATGGGTCCGAAGCTGACCAGTATTGATAGCTCTCCGAGGCCCAGCCCGCGGTAGTCCAGCCTCAGGGGCGGCGCCGTGTAGAAGTAGCTGAGCAGGATTCCTGGGATGGCGATGCCGAGCGCCAACCAGCCCACAACGATCGAGAGATAGATTCCGATTGCGATGCTGAACCCGTAGAAGAACGCAGAGATGACGAATCCGTCCCTCACGCTGATCACGCCCCGAGTTATCGGCTTCCAGCCAGGGAACTCCTTCGGGAAGAGTCGGTCGGCAACCACGTCGACCCCGTTCAACTGGTCGTAAACGTCGTCGATCCCATTTGCCGCAAGAAGGAGCGAGACGCTCCCCAGGAGGGTCAGGGCGAAGAGGAACGGCTGGAAGGCCTGCGCCTCGTGCCAAGCGACCGCAGCGCCGAGGACCACTGGCGCCACCATCACCGGCGCGAATTGCAATCGGACGAACCTTGACAGGACGGGCAGGAAGGGTCGTCTCGAGTCGGTCATGCGGGCCGCCGCTCACCCGGGGGCCAGAGAGTCCATTGCGTAAGCGGTGTTGCCGATTGGCATTATTATCGGGAGGTCCACGCCGACCTTCCGGTATTCCGAGACCCTCTGGAGCGCCCTGTCCGGGGTTCCGACAATCGTCAAAGCGTCCACTGCCTCCTCTGGGACCAAACGGCTCGCCTCCGCGATGTTCCCTTTCTTC
Source organism: Nitrososphaeria archaeon (assembly GCA_041483615.1). Lineage (GTDB taxonomy): Archaea > Thermoproteota > Nitrososphaeria > Nitrososphaerales > Gagatemarchaeaceae > Gagatemarchaeum. The sequence goes on from JBGPFY010000115.1 coordinate 1,754, forward strand.
CAGGCCTCTTTCATCGGCTTTAGCATCTCTTCCGTGACCCCGTATTTCTCGAGGGTGTTCGGAGGGAGGACGTCGCTCAGCTGATAGAGGAAGAAATAGAACTTCTTCACGGTCTCCCTTGCCGCTCTCACGTCCGGGTCCAGGCTGGTCATCATGTACGACGCCTTCTCGGCCATCCTGTTCCCTGCCCGCTCGCCCTCCCTCACAAAATTCGCCATCCGCGCCGTCCCCTCGACAGTAGCAAGCGTGGGGGAGAGGATGGCTCCTTCCGCTGTCCTCCCCGCGAACTTCAGGGTCATGGGAAACAGAGAGGCGATGAAGAGAGGGACCTGGTGGGTCATCTTGAAGCCGAGCTCGAGCTCGTTGACAGTGAAGACGCTCCCCTTGAAGGTGACCCTCTGCCCCGACCACACGGCCCTGAGGATCTTGACGTACTCCCTCATCCTCCTGAGGGGCTTCGTCTCGCTCGCCGGGAAGATCTTGTAGCCGATGAGAGGGATTGTGGGGAAGCTTCCCAGTCCGAGCCCCAAGATGGCGCGCCCTTCAGAGAGCTCCGCGAGGTTCGCGAAGGTCGTCGCCGTTGTGACGGGGTGCCGCGTGAATGTGTTGATCGCCCCTGAGGCGGCCTTGATTCGCTTTGTAGAAGCGAGGATCGACGCGAGGTATGTCACGACGTCCCTTTGGTAGAGGCTCTCATGTATCCAGACGGACTCGTAGCCGCTCGTCTCGGCCTTTACCGCAAGCTTGGTCATCTCCCTGACTGGGAAGACGGGGTTGAAACCCACAGCAAGTCTCATAAGCGAATTACCACGGCGGAGTGGTATTATTAATAATGCGGCACGCGGCCTATTCCGGACGGTGAAGCCCTACATCGCGTCGAGCGCCTTCGCGTCCTCTTCGGCTACCTTCTCGAAGGAGGCCTTTGCCCGCCCTTTGATGAAGAAGCCGAGGGCCCCGAACTCCATCTCCGCCCAGTAGTGCACCTCTGTCCCGGACGGGATCTCCTTCAGGGCGATTGTAATCTTGCTGCCCTTCCCGTCTCCCTCGAGGGTGTCGACTTCGAGCTTTTTTTCAGCGCCGTTCCACATCATCTTGTTGACCGCCATCAGCTTCCTTCCCATCATCTCCATCCGCTGCTCGATCATGATGGTGTCTCCCTGCCTGCTAGTTATCTTGACGTCCTTCACAAAGTCCGGGTGAATCTTTGGGAGGTTCTCTGGGTGCATGTAGTAGTCCATGGCCTTGTTCATCGGTGCCTTCGTGTGCTTCACGACGTCGTACTTTGTGGGCATGATGTCTGTGGCCCCCCAGCGATATTTAACGAGTTAGCACAATCCACGCTGGCATGACCTAGCTCGGGGCAGTTCTTCCATCTAACATAAGGTTCTATCGCGCACGAAGTGCGTGCGGATGCAATCGTTTGTCAGCTGTCGGAAGATCTCCATGAGCGCAAGGACGCTGGCACTGGGCTCAAAGTTCTGCTTGATTACCCTTCTCGCCAGCGTCACATGACCGATGATTAGTTTGCTATTTATTCGCCTACGCGTCCTGCGGACGCAAAAAGAGCTAACATAATAATCTGCCATGAAGACGCTCGCCTGCCAAAAGATTGAGAGCGTTCTGAGAACTTGGTCGACGAGAAAAGATTCATCCCCAAGACGATGACAACGCAGCACCCCGACAACGCGAACACGCCCCCTTGGGCGTCGTCGACCAACGGGGTGATCGAAGGGGAAGCCGAGCTGGACGAGGCATTCATCGCCTACAGCAAGCTCGCCTGCAACGAAGTCATGTGGGACTCGGAGGGGAAGGACGTCGACACAAACGTCGTCAGGAAGCTGCTCAGCAAGTACTCCGACTACTTCATGGACAACGTCTTTGGGCGCGACATCTTCCTCACATACCGCATCCCGAACCCGTTGGTGGAGAAGGCCGAGCGCAAGATCGTCACCCAGACGCTTCAGTCGATCCCTCTACAGTCAGACGTGGCAAGCACGTTCTACGAAAAGGAAGCGGTCCCGGTCTCCTCGGTCATCTTGCCGTTTACGACAAAAGGCGCGGAGCTGTTATGGCTGGACAGGTGCTACGGGAAGGCGATAGCGGGGATCGAGGACGTCAGCCTTGGCGGCTCGATGAAGGTGAAAGACTGGGTCGGCGAGTTCATGCCGAAGAAGATCGACGCGATTCCCCTCGTCGAAGACGCCCATAGCATGATGAC
>JBGPFY010000116.1:0-3902 GCA_041483615.1 Nitrososphaeria archaeon
GCGGAGCATCAGGACGAACCTCTCGATGGGGCGGGTCGAATGCCCCAAGGCGAAAACCCGGGCCGCCCCGGCTTCCCTCCCTAAGACGAGAACTGCAACCGCTGTGGGGGGGTCGACTGGTCGTGGCTTGCCTTCGCTGCGTTGGATGGGTAGGTCATGGCGATGATGCGGTTCTTGAGCTGGCGAATCCCGTCGCCCCTCACAGAGGAGATCTTCATGACGGTAAGCCCCACAAAGAGGTCGTCCTCCTCCAAGTGCCGCAGGGCGGCGCCCTCCAGGCGGTCGATCTTGTTGAGAACCACCAGAATCTTCTTCGGATCCACTCCGAGCTGGTCGAGGGTCTCCCGGCAGCTCCTCAGCTTGATCGCCATGCTCTCCCTCTCCTCGCTGCAATCGACCATCAGGAGGACCAGGTCAGCGTACGTCAGTTCTTCCAGCGTCGACTTGAAGGATTCAACCATGTATGTCGGGATGCGCGAGATGAAGCCGACGGTGTCCGACAGCATGATCTTCTTGCGCGAGTCGGCGAAGCTCACCGCCCTCATTGTGGTGGTGAGCGTCGTGAAGAGCTTCGGCGACTCCTCCCTGGACTCGGCGGCCAGCTTGTTGAATAGAGTGGTCTTCCCGCTGCTCGTATAGCCGGCGAACGAGACGAAGGGCAGCCCCAGCTTTCTCCTCTCCACTCGATGGAGGTTGCGGTTTGCCTGCGCCTTCTCAAGCCTCTCCTTGATGAAATTCATCCTCTTCTTCAGTGCCCTGAACTTGATGTCGACCATGGACTCTCCCATCCCCATGAAACCTGCCCTCTCTCCGCTGACGGAGTACCGGACCGCGTCCTTCGCGCGCGGCATCTCGTACTTCAGCTCCGCGAGCTGGACCTGCAGCTTGGCCTCTGTTGTCATCGCCCTCCTCGCGAAGATGTTCAGGATGAGCCGGTCGCGGTCGACGACCTCCATGCGAGTGATCGTCGCGAGCCTGTTGGCCTGCGATGAGGTCAACTCCTCGTCAATGATGAGCGTCCTCGAGCCGTTCTTGCTCACCATGTCGCGCAGCTCCTCGGCCTTTCCGACTCCGACCCCGTACTCGGACTTCACCACCCGCTTTTGCGTGATCAAGCCTACCACCATGTAGCCGGCGGCCTGGGCAAGCTCCCTGATCTCCTCCTTGGAGAATTCGTCCGGGTAGGTCACGATTGTGGCCTTGTCTGCGGTCATCTTCCTGGGCCGGGCGCGCCCCGTGCGTTATAAGCTGTGGTGCGGGACGCTCCCTGCCGAGAGTAAGGCTCAGGTCAGCGATACCTTTGGAAGAGTGTCCGGCATGACCTCCTTGCGGTCCAGATGAGCTTCCTTTCGTCATTCTGGCCTTAGCGCCCTTCTCGCGACGAAGTACCCGAGCGCAGCCATGATGACCACGAAGCCCACGAGGTAGAGCAGGTCCCCGACGACAGTTCCGAGCTGCCCGCTGGGGAACGGGTTCCCCTTGACAATCAGGATTCTGGCGGCTTCGTCCGCCTTCGATATGGGGTTGACATCCGAGATGGCCTTCAGCCAGCCGGGGAACGAGCTGGACGGGAAGAGGGCGTTGCTCATGAATATCAAGGGCAGGTTGAGGAAATTGACTATGGCGATGAGGGAGTCGATGGTCCTCACAGAGAGAGCAATGGCCGTGAAGAGGCAGGAGAGCCCTAGACCCAGGAGTCCGATTGCCAGGAACGCGCCCAAGAACTCGAGGATGCCGAAGCTCGAGGTCAGGATCAGCCCGTTGGGGATGAGGAGCGCGACGACGAAGGTCAGCACCCCAAGGAACATGGCCTTCACGAGGTTCTGGAAGACGCCAGAGAAGTAGATGGCCGCCCTCGGGATGGGCGCGGTGAGTAGGGTTCCGAAGTACCCAAGCTGCCTATCAAGGACCAGGTCGATCCCTCCGAAGGACATGTTGAAGACGACAATCAGGCAGATCACGCCCGCGGTCAGGTAGGTGATGTAGGTGGCAGCGCCGCCGAACGTCGTGGCCAGGATGGCCGCTTTTGCCTGGGCCAAGGCCGCCGCGGGAATCGGGACGCCGCCCGACTCGGTCGGAATCAGGTTCGTCGGGTTGAACGAGTTCCCGAACAGCGCGAGGTAGAACGCTGCGGTGAAAAGCCCGGGGAGAATGGTGGCTGGGTTCCTTATCCACTTCTTCAACGCCCTGTTGGTAAGAGCTAGGGTCTCGTCGAGCATGGTCGCTCTATCACCTCATCCTCTCGTTGACGATGTTCTGCATCACCGAGTCGCTTTCGCCGCCCTCCTTGTCCCGCATCGACTTGCCGGTTATCTCGAGGAAGACCTGGTCGAGCGTCGGCTTCGTGAAGGAGATCTCCTTGATCTGGAGACCCTTGCGCGTGACGCCGTCGACGATCGCCGGCAGCGCCCGCTCGGTCTTGGGGAGCTTGATCCTGTAGGCCTGGTCCTTGCGGCTCACATCGGAGACGTCGGGGATGGCCTTCAGGAAGTCGGTGATGTCAGGCCCCTCGCTGAGCTCTATCGTCAGGATGTCCCCTCCGAGCCTCTCCTTCAGCGCGGAAGGCGAGCCGGAGAGCTTGATCGTGCCGTGGTCGATTATCGCTATCCTCTTGCAGAGGGAGTCCGCCTCCTCCAAGTAGTGCGTCGTCATGAAGATGGTGATCCCCTCCTCCTTGTTTAGCCGGCTCAGGTACTCCCACATGTTGGTCCTCGTCTGGATGTCAAGGCCCAAAGTGGGCTCATCGAGGAAGAGTATTTTCGGAGTGTGGATGAGGCCGATAGCAAGCTGGAGACGTCGCCGCATCCCGCCGGAGTAGGTCCTGACCCGCCTCTCCGCGGAGTTCTCCAGGTCGACGAGCTTCAGCAGGTCCTTCGCCCTCCTGTGGGCCTCGCTGCGCGGGACGTGGTGGAGCCGCGCGGAGAGCAGTAGGTTCTCGATCCCCCTCAGCTCGTCGTCGGCGGTGAGCTCCTGGGGGACAACCCCGATGACGTCCCGGACGGCGGCGGGATTCTTGCTCACGTCTTTGCCGTCCACTGTGGCCTTCCCCTCGGTTATCGACGCGAGGGTGTTGAGCATCTTGATCGTCGTCGTCTTGCCCGCGCCGTTGGGTCCGAGGAACCCGAAGATCTCTCCCTCGTCGACGTAGAAGGAGATGTGGTCGACCGCCTTGACCTTCCCCCCGTAGACCTTTGTCAGGTTCTCGGCCTCGATGATTTTTGGAGCCATTATTTGCTCACGCGTTCAATCCGGTTCTTATCCTTAATCCGGACGCGAAGACCGCTGCCATCGGGTCGGCGCGGGAGAACTTCGTCGCTGACATGAGGGTCTCGTCTGCACGTCGCTTTTCTGCGCGGTTCGGGTTGGGCTTCGACTTTCCAAACATCACTCTTTCACGACGAGCTAGAATGCTCGAGCTGGTATATACTCAGCTCACGGTTTGTCATCACAGTATGTTAGTTGACGGCCGCGCGAGTGATCAGGGTCGCTTGATGTTGGTCACGAGGAGCCTGAACTGGAGGGTCTTCCCCGCCATCTGGTGCCTGCCCGACCTTCCGTACGCCTTCTCCGGGGGGATGGTGACCTCCTTCGTCTCGTTGACCTTCATCCCCACGAGCGCCTCCTCGAAGCCGGGGATGACCTGGTGCGCCCCCAGAACGACCTGGAGGGGCTTGTAGTCGCGGGCGGGGCTAAAGAGGCCGGCCTTCTCCGCCTCGGCCTTCATGCTCGTGTCGAAGACCTTCCCCCCTGGAAACTTCCCCAAGTAGTGGACGGAGACCGCGTCCCCGTTCTGGGCAGAGAGGGCGCTGGTTGACATCGAGCGCTGGCGGCTCCGGCCCGTGCCTTTAACGATTATGGCCGGAGCTCGTGGGAGGGCCGCGCTTCTCGAACTTCATCGAGAC
>JBGPFY010000117.1:0-3890 GCA_041483615.1 Nitrososphaeria archaeon
CTTGACGCGTCGGCGGGGCTGGGAGGCGTGAGCCACACCCTCCACGGCGTCACGGTCTCCCCGGCGTCGTCCAGGTCCAACCTTGCGGCCACGGCCGGCGACATTAACGCGGCCACCTCCTTCGTCGTGCACCTCTCGACAGGGACGGGGTCGATCACAGCCAACTCCCAGTTCTCGGGGTAGGCCTGTCAGAAGTGGAACCCCCCGGTGGCAAGCTCGAAGAGGACGTGCTCGATGGTGGTCCGCCTTCCGGCCCTCCCGAAGATTCTGAAGTAGTTCTTCCCGAGCGACTCCACCATGTCGCCGATGTCGTACCTTGGGAAGACCGGCCCTGAGATCACTATCCTTCCCCACTCGTTGGGCTCCATCTCGTGGAGGAGCTTGACCTTCCCCCTGCTAGTCCTAACCTCAAAGAGGAACGCGTCGTAGTTGGGGGAGACGTAGGGGAGTTCGTCGATCTGCTGGGCGAAGACCCCTTCCGTGGCGGAGTACATCTCGACCAGGGGCGCAGACTCCCCGTACTGGTGCTTCAGCAAAGGGGCGTACTTGGTCTGGATCTTGGCGACGCTGGTGCAGAAAAGTCCGCGCATCTTCCACAGCTGCTTCGGGAGGACGGCGTGCCTGCCCTTAAGGTATCGGGCGAACTGCGCGATAACTGGCGTCACGCCCATCACGCTCCCGACGGGCTTGTCTCTCGCGCTCTGGTACACGATCTCGAACCTCTTCTCCCAGTCTGACCTCCCTATCCCGCCGCCAACGGCGTCGATCTCCTCCTGCTTCGGGACGAGGGAGGTGGGCCCGAGCGACGGATGCATCTTGGCGTAGCTTCCCGAGCTGTATCCATAGGTCTCGTTGCCTTTGTCCGTGAGCATCGTCCCGACCTCGGACGGGAAGTTCAGGTTCAAGACGTTCATCTCGAGGACCTCGGGGTCGCGCTTGAGCGCGAAGTTGACTATCGCCCTCGCCCCGAGCAAGAGGATGAGTGAGAGGTGCGTCTCCGTCGCGGGGACCATCTTGGGGTGGCCTGTCGTCCCCCTCGTCATGACCCACCGCGAGACAGGCTCCGGCAGCAGTGCTGAGTAGTCGCCCTTCTTGACTCGCTCGAGGTAGGGGGCGAGACGGTCGTAGCTCGCGATAGGGAAGCGCCGCTGAAAATCGGAGATGCTCTCAATCGATCCCGCGCCGAGCTCCCTGCCGTAGTCGGTCTTCGCGTACCCCGACAGCAGGCCGCGAAGCGCCTGGCTCTGGCTCTCGGCGGGGTCCGAAAGTGACTGATACCACGGGTTGACGAACTCCGCCAAGAATGACGATGCGCCTGAGGCGGGCCCTTCCAATGGCTATCCGGGGCCTAGTCCCGTGAGTCCGACGTAAAGCGTTTCGACCTTACCAAGAAAGCCTCCTTCGTCGGCCACAGGAATGCGAGCGATGCCGGTCGTCGAGCCCTCTTGGCCGCCTTCAGGGGGTAGGGGGGTAAATATAGGGCCGTTCCCCGTTCGGCTCAAGTGCATCACCAGATGGGCAAACTTACGATTTGGGTGTTCGCGGGCGTCAGCCTGCTCATCATCATCGGGTGGGCCGCCACCTCTTACTTTCCCAGCGGCGTCAGCCTGACCTCAACGAGCACGTCATCGGGCTCAGCGACGACATTGTCACACTCACCGGCCTCCGGCGCTTCTTCAAGCGCGGCGACCAAGTCCCAAAGCGCCTCCTCGGGAAGCTGGCTCCCGGACAGCCCGGCTTTTGTGGGGAACGCCTCGAAGATCGACTACCCTCCCGGCTACGGCGAACTGGCGAATTTCACTCTCGCCGTGATAAACAAGGACAGGGCAGCGGCCGGCGTGAGTCCGGTCACCCTGAGCGACGTGCCCTCGGGCCAGCAGCACGCAGACTCCATGGCCTACTACAGGTACTTCAGCCACTGGGACAACCAGGGGATGAAGCCGTACATGCGCTACACTGTCCTCGGCGGGATCGGGAGCATGGCTGAAAACGCAGCCTTGAACTACTGCAACACTTCCCCTCCCGACTCGCCGCACGCCATCGCCGCTCCGTGCTCCATCCAGACCATCGAGAATGCGATAAGCGGCTCCGAGTGGGCGATGATGAACAACGACACGACGTGCTGCAACGACGGGCACCGCGCCAACATTTTGGCGCCTATGCACAATCGCGTTTCCGTGGGCATCGCCTACAACTCGACGACCGTCTACCTCGTGCAAGATTTCGAGGACAGCTACTTCACTTCCGGGTCGATCCAGGTCTCCTCGGGGGTCGTGACGTTCCAAGGCTCGATGTACCAAGACATACCGGGCTGGATGAGGAGCTCGTCCGGTGCGGAGATCGCGGTCTATTACGACCCCACTCCCGGCAAAATCAATCTCAGCGAGCTTGCCCTGCTGACCTCGTGCGACCATTACAACCAACTCAAAATGCCACCGTCCTGCCAGTACCAGGGCGCGTACACTCCGGGCACCCAAATTTCTACCGTGTTCGGCCCGTGCCCGGCGAGATTTGTCTGCAGCGGGGGCAACTACACCTACGCGCAGGTGTGGCAGGAGAGCTCCGGGAACTTTGAGATAATCTTCTCCATGAGCGAGCTCATATCCGCCCACGGGAACGGGGTGTACACCTTCTACCTGTGGCCGGCGGCAAGCGCGCCGGGGCCGATAACGAGCCTGAGCATCTTCGTGAAGGACGGGTAGCGAGCCCGTAGAAGGCCATACCGTCCGTCGCGGCGGCCGCCCTTGCCCCGTGGCGTCATCATTTCTTTGGGAAGTTGCGGCTTACCGGGCCTTTCTGTGGCATAAGCATTTAAGCAAACGATGGCGATGCATCCTGACCTATGCTCACCAGCACCATGATCAAGGAGGAAGTCGACGTTATCATCGAGTCCATCATCCACACCAAGCTGGAGGACGCACGGCAGAGGCTGGCGCACCTAAGCCCCCAGGTCTCCTCTGAGTACGGCAAGGGGGCGCTCCTCGCGCTCAACGGCATAGTCAACGTGACCGAGAACAGGACGCCCGACAAGATGGCCGACGCGGATAAGATACTTCGCGCCGTCGAGAGGCTGCCCAGGATACAGATGATAGACGACCTCGACAAGGGGTACCTCCAGACGCTCGGCAAGTGGGCCAAGCGCACTAAAGATTCAAAAAGGTAATGCCCAGGGTGTAGAGAAACACCCATGTGAAGACGTAGAGCATCGCGAAGGTCCCCGCACCCGCCGTGTAGATCTTCCCCTGCTGCTCCTTGGGGAACTTCTTCCCTATGGTCATCTTGAAGAAATAGTAAGAGCCGAGGAAGAGAAACAGGGCCAGCAGGATGCCCGTCGAATAGTCCGGAATCGCACCCCCCGGGCAAGTCCCCGCGTTCGGGCCGGAAGTGATGACCTTGCAGCCGAAGATGAGCTGCGAGAGAGACCCGCCGACCGCCCCCAGTACCGCCCTGGCCCAGAATATCTTGTCAAGGTCAGTGAATAGCAACAAAAATCACTCTAGTCTGGGAGGTCAGCAAATTCACCCGAGCCTCAGTAGGTTAATAAAACTTGCACGGGGTCGGCCCCCACAGGGCGCGGGTGAGAGGAGATGTCGCTGATTTCGGACAGGTCGAAGGGGTCGCTTTCGGGGCTCGAGTTCAGGGTCCTCTCCAAGGAGATATCCTCCGCGCTCGCGGAGACCTACGTCTCCAACATCTACTCCATTGGGGAAAGCCAGCTCCTTAGGATGAGGAAGCCCGGCGGGGCGGAAGGCGGGGAATCCGTAGAAGTGTCCCTGGTCCTCTCTCCGAAGTTCGGCGCATGGATAACGGAGAAGCCTGCCCGGGTGGAGACGACGGAGTTCACGACGGCGCTCCGGTCGCACCTGCTCAGGGCCAGGCTCGAGTCGGTC
>JBGPFY010000118.1:0-3842 GCA_041483615.1 Nitrososphaeria archaeon
ATGGCAGCCCCCGCCTGAGTTTGGTGACCTAGACGATGGCAACCCCCAAAGTCGAAGATGAGGAGGAGATGGAATCGGAGGAGTCGATGGAGGGCGAGGGCGTCGGGGAGGTGCAGACTGCGCCGCCGGCCACGACCGGACAGATCACATCCTCCCTTGACGAGGACGAGTCCCTCAAGGAGAAATGGGCGGTCGTCCACATCTACAGCAGCTACAACAACACGATAGTCCACATAACCGACCTTACTGGGGCGGAGACAATATCCTTCTCGTCGGGAGGGAGGCACGTCAAAGCCGACAGGTTCGAGGCGTCCCCCTACGCGGCCATGCGGTCCGCCTCGGCGGCCTCGGACGTTGCGAAGGGGAAAGGGATCACAGCGGTCCACATCAAAGTGAGGGCGGTCGGCGGGACGGGCCCGAGGACCCCAGGCCCAGGCGCACAGGCGGCGATCAGGGCGATCGCAAGGTCAGGATTCAGGATAGGGAGGATAGAGGACGCGACCCCGATTCCCCACGACACGACGAGGAAGAAGGGCGGAAGAAGGGGCCGAAGGGCGTAAGGCGACCGTCGGAAGCACCTGCCTCTGGAGCGGCGAGGGAAAAGCCGAACTAACGCTTTTAAACCCCACGAATCGCATCGAGAATTCCCTGTTCAACAGTGAGTGACATCCAGTTTTGGTAATGCCGAAGGTGAAGGTGCTCCAGGAGACCGAGGACACGATAACCCTGCAGCTGGAGGGCGTCGACCGTAGCTACGCCAATGCCGTGAGGCGCTTCTGCATCTCCGAGGTCCCCTCGATGGCGATCGACGACATCGTCATACTCGAGAACTCGTCTGTCCTCTACGACGAGATCCTCGCCCACAGGCTTGGCATGATACCTCTGAGGACAGACCTTGAGAGGTACGTCCTCCCCGAGAAGTGCGACTGCGGCAGCCCGCTGGGGTGCCAAAAGTGCCGGGTACTCCTAGTTCTCGACGCCAACGCGAAGGACAAGCCGCGCACGGTGGTCTCGGGCGACCTCGTCTCCGAGGACAGGGACATCAGCCCCATCAGCCAGAGCATCCCGATAGTGAAGCTCGCGGTAGGCCAGTCGGTCAAGCTCGAGGCCTACGCAAGGCTTGGGAGGGGCAAGGAGCACGCGAAGTGGCAGCCCGCCACGGCCTCGGTCCTCACCGAGGGAAAGGGAGAAGGGGTCTTCGTGCTCAAGGTCGAGACCAGCGGGACTCTCCCCGCGAAGGAGATAGTGACGAGGTCGATCGAGAAGCTCGAGGAGAAGCTCAAGGAGCTGCGCAAGGAAGTCGAGGAGAAGGCTGCCGAATGACCGCGCTCAAGATAACCAAGGCCAACAAGATACTGCGAAGCGCGATCGTCCTGCTCGAGAGGAAGGCCCGAAGCGAGAAGATTGGGATTTGGAAAGAAGCGGCCAGGCTCCTGGCCTCAGGGAACGTCACATGGCCCGAGGTCAACGTGGGGCGCTTGTCGCGCGTCGGGGATGTCTCTGCGGTCTTCGTCCCGGGCAAGGTCCTCGGCACTGGCAGCCTCGAGAAGAGGCTCAACGTCGGCGCGTTCTCCTTCTCCGCGTCCGCGAGGTCGAAGATAGAGCGGGCTGGAGGCAAGGCTTACTCGGTGGAAGAGTTCGTCAAGAAGTATCCCGAAGGGAGCGGCGTGGCCCTTGTCAAGTAGCAAGGCCAAGAAGCCGCTGGCGGAGGCTGAGAAGCCTGCGGCGCCAGCGAAGGTAGCTGCGAACGGCGTGGTCTACTTAGACGCGACGGGGCACATCGCCGGAAGGCTATGCTCAATGGTGGCCTCCGAGGTGCTCAGAGGAAAGAGGATAGTCGTGCTCAACGCTGAGATGGCGGTGCTCTCAGGGAAGAGGGACACAATCATAGCCGAGTGGAAGCAGAGGCTCGAGCTTGGCAGCAAGGTCAACCCGATCTACGGCCCGCTCCACCCACGGCGGCCCGACAACATCATATGGCGGATGGTCCGTGGGATGGTCCCGAAGACAAAAGCCAAGGGGACGATGGGGATGAAGAGGCTCCGCGTCTACATCGGCGTGCCGCAAAAGTACTCCGGGGTGACCCTCGAAAAGTTCGACCAGGCGATGGCGACACGGCCCCTGCCAATGTACACGACCATCTTGGAGCTCTCGCGGAACATCGGCTGGAACGGTTGAGATAACTTGGTCACACAGACAAGGCCAGCAGCGAAGCCCAAGCTCTACCCGGGCGCGAGGAAGACCTCGAGGGCCACCGCTGCCCTGAGCCTCGGCAAGGGAAGGATCAGAGTCAACGGCGTCCCCCTCGAGGTGTGGCAGCCTGAGGTCGCCCGCCTCCACATGATGGCCCCCGTGATCATTGTGGGCGAGCTGAGAGAGAAATATGACCTCGACATCAGCGTCGCAGGTGGCGGGTTCATGAGCCAGGCCGACGCCGCGGCGATGTCAATCACGCGCGCCTACCTAGACCAGGTGAAAGGGGCCAGCTTGAGGGAGAGGATGGCCGCCTACAATAAATACCTCCTCGCCGGCGATCCGAGACAGACCGAGCCCAAGAAGTTCGGTGGACCAGGAGCTAGAAGAAGACGCCAAAAGTCGTATCGGTGATAACACAACAATGATGATTCCAATCAGGTGCTTTACTTGCGGCAAGTTGATCGGCGACAAGTTCGCGGACTTTGAGAGCAGGGTCAAGGCGGGGGAAAACCCCGGCAAGGTCCTCGACGAGCTCAAGATCAAGAGGTATTGCTGCAGGAGGATGCTGGTGTCCTCGGTCGACCTGATCGACCAGGTCCTCCCCTACTACGCTCAGAAGAACCCTCCTTCATAGCCAGACGGCCAAGCTGGAGGAGCGAAGCGTGCGCATCCATGAATGGGCGGCGGGCGTGACCTAATCCCAATGCGGATACAAGACGTCAAGACGAGGGTCTGCTTCAACGGGCGCGGGGACCCAGGCATCGAAGCGGACGTCCTTGTCGAAGGCGGCTTGGGAAGGGCGATGTCCCCGTCCGGAGCCAGCCGCGGGACGAACGAGGCCGTGCCGTTCGTTGACGACGACCCCGACAAGACCTCTTCGCAGTTCAACAAGAGGCACGCCGGGAAGTTCAGGGGGCTCGACGCCTCCGACGCCGAGGGGATCACGTTGGCGCTGCGTCGGATCGACGGGACCAAGAACTACTCGGGGGTCGGCGGCTCCCTGGCATATGCCGTCAGCGTCGCAGCCGCCGAGGCCGAGGCGAAGGCGCGTGGCGTCCCACTGTGCAGGGTGATCGACCCAAAGTCGGGCACCCTCCCGTTCCCCCTTGGCAACACAATCGGCGGAGGCAAGCACGCCAGCGACCTCTCGCCCGCTTTCCAGGAGCTCCTCGTCGCACCCCTTGGGGCCCGCAACGTGCGAGAGGCCATCGAGCTGAACTTCAAGGTCCACAGAGGGGTGGGGAAGAGGCTCTCGAAGATGCTCAAGTACCCGGTTGGAAAAGGGGACGAGGGAGGCTGGTCTCCAGGGCTGACGGACATCGAGGCCATGGGGGTCGTCTCCGAAGTGATAGGAGCGGTCCAAGACGAGACAGGCCTTAGGATCAGGATGGGGGTGGACGTCGCGGCCGACAGCCTCCACGACGCAAAGAAAGGCGGCTACTACTATAGGACCACGAGGAGGACCCTCTCGCGCGAGGAGCAGATCGCCTTCATCTCGGAGCTCTGCGACAGGTACGACCTCCTCTACGTCGAGGACCCGCTCTACGAGGACGACTTCGAGGGGTACGCCGAGCTTCACTCCGCCCTGAAGAAGACCCTGATAACCGGGGACGACCTCTACACGACGGACGTCGAGAGGCTCAAGA
>JBGPFY010000119.1:0-3790 GCA_041483615.1 Nitrososphaeria archaeon
GACGGGCAGGATGTTCAGGACCCTGCTAACGGACGGGTCTTTGACCTTCCTAGCTGCGAGGAAGAGCATGGAAGAGGGGTACATGATGAAGACCGCGAGTATGATTAGGAGCAGCAGGAGGTAGAACGGCGTGAAGACGGTGATTGGCACCGTCGCCCCCGTCACGCTCGGGACGGTCGTGCTCGTGAACGGCTGCGTAATAATCAGGGATACGCCCGCGTAAGCGATGAACGCGGTGTAGGCGCCGAAGAGTGCGACGTGCGGCTTCTTGTCCCACAGTAGCCTGAGGGTGCTCTTGTTGCCGATCCCCGACGGGACGAGGTAGACCGTGACCGCGAGGAGAGTGAGCAAGACCACGTCGAGCAGGACGAGGCTCGTCCCCCCGATGGTGTATGTTTGAATGAAGTCGGTCGAGAGGAAGGCGGTCCGCAAGAACTCGAAGACGACCACCCCCGCGAAAAGGATGTGTACGGCGAGAAGCAGGCCCTTGGTGTACTGGTAGGCGGTTATCTTCTGCCTATAGATGTAATATGCGGATAGCCCGGTGATCTCGAGAGTTACGATGTGGACGAGGGGGTATAACAGATAGGGGAAGATGTCAGGCGGCGGAGGCGCGACCAAGGCGACCGGACCCTAGTACTTTGAGACTCCCATCTTTGGCGAGAACGTGACGCTGTGGAAGCGCTTGCTGTGTTCTGTCCCCCTCATCTTCAGGATTATCAGACGCGTCTTGAACTGGTCCTTGTCGACGACGTTCTCAAGGAGGATCACTGAGTCGGCGACGAACCCCTCGATGCCGAACCCCGCTCCTGGCGTCTGGCTTATCGTCATGAGGGTTGTCACGTTTTGTGCCTTCAGCGTCTTGTAGACGCTCTTCATGAACGCCCTGAGCTCGAACTTAGACTCGGTCGCTAGAAGGAGGGCAGTCAGGGAGTCGATGACCAGGACCGAGCTCTTGGTGTCCTTTACCGCTGCGATGAGGAGTTGGATGTTGTTCTCCAGCTCCTTCCCCTTCAGGGCGTCCAGGTCAATCACCGCAAGATTGCCCGTCTTCTCCGCCGCCGCGAGGTCGATGCCGAGCTTCTTCATGTTCCTGACGAGATATTCGGTGGACTCTTCAAACGTCGCGTACACCACCTTCTCCTTGAGCGTTGTGACAGCGTTGTAGGCGAACGTTGACGCGAGTATGGTCTTCCCCGTCCCCGGCGCACCCGCGAGGAGGTGCATGTCGCCCCGAATCAACCCTCCCTCTATCATCGCATCGAGGCCCTCGATGCCGGTGGGTATCCTCCGTACGCTACTCAATTAGTTTCGCTCCCATTCCGGGCGACACTATTTCAACTAGACGCTGCGGCATGGGGCTTTCCTACTCCTTCCTGATTTCAACCGTCCGAGTGAGCTCTTCGAGCGCGTTCCTCGCGTGGGAGGGAGGGAGGGACTCGAGGAATGACCTGCACAGGGCGGTCTGCGTGTTGAGCAGAGAGATGGCGTACTCGAAGGAGCCGAGCTCGTTGAGCAGGCTCAGGAGCTTCTCTGCCTCAAGCGAGGTGAACCACTTTTTGAAGAGGAGCGAGTTGATCGTGTTCTTCTGGATAGCGCTCGCCTTGGAGAGGGCGTGCAATAGGACGACATTCCCTGCGTTGTTCTCGATGTCCTTGAAGACGGGCTTGCCCGTGCTCTGGGTGTCCCCAGTCATGTCGAGGATGTCGTCTCCGATTTGGAACGCGCATCCAAGGGCGAGTCCGAACTCGTACATCCTGTCCACGACGGCCTTGTCTGCCCCCGCCACGACGGCCCCGGAGGCCGCGCTCGCGGCGAAGAGGGCACCCGTCTTCTGCCCTATCACCTTGGTGTACTCATCAGCGTTTATGTCTCCACGCCTCGAAAGCGCGACCTCGAGCATCTCCCCCTCCGCGGCAAGGCTCGCCGCGCGCCCCAAGAATTCGAGGAGCCGGATCAAAGCATCCTTGGAGACTTGTGTCTTTTCGTAGCGCGCGAGAAGTGTGAATATCTCGAAGATCATGCTGTCGGAGAGCATTATGGCGCGTGCCAGCCCGTACCGCTTGTAGGCCGTGGGGCTCGCATGGCGCATCGGGGACTCGTCGATTATGTCGTCTTGGATGAGGGAGGCGGAGTGAGCTAGTTCGTAGGCCATCGCGACTGGGAACGCAGGCTCCGGGTTGCCGCAGATCGCCTCGCACGTGAGGATGGCGACGATCGGCCGCAGCCTCTTCCCCCCGGCACGGATTGCCTCGTTCGCCGCAGCCGATATCCAGCCGTCCGAGCTGTAAATCTCGGACAGCCGCTTCTCGACCTCCTGCCTGTATCGCAGGAGCAGCGGGTTGGACCCTGAGCCTTGGAGGGCCTTCGCCTTTTCGTCCCCGCCCTTGCTAGATGAATAGCTTGCCAATGTATATCAACGGTCCCCAAAGCAGGTACTCGGCGTCCGCGACGACGTCGCAGATGAAGCCCAGGTTGGAGTTGCTCTGCATCGCGAATCCCCTGTAGATTGTGGAGTAGATTGGGAGGAGCATCATTGTCACCGAGTACGACGGTATCAAGCCAGCGACGAGCAGTAATATAAGATAAGTTGCCGAAAGAGCATCGATACCGCCGACGACTTTGAAGGATTTCGACACCCCCAGCTCAGTGGGCAGCGTCTTGACCGCGTTCTCCCGGTCCCCCTCTGTGTCCCTTATGTCGAAGACGATCGTGTTCATCATCAGCCTCAGAAAGATGAACGGGGAGAGCAGCAGCATGGGGGCACCGAAGGCTCCAAAGTAGAGGCCTACCAAGATGGGTATGAGCGACCACCCGAAGGCGATTGAGACGTTCTTGAGGAGGAGCTTCTGCTTGAGGTTCCTTGTCCCGATGAGGCCTATCAGCCGCTTCGACCCGACGCTGTATAGGAGGCTCAAGGCGAGGGGGACCAGCAGCGCGACGAAGAACGTCCAGCTGACCATGGCGGCCAGAGCGTAGCCTATCAGGAAGGAAGCTGCGACGACGCCCGGCAATATCCGCCTCCGCCTCGCCAGGTAGGTCGTGCGCTCAGGGTGGGATGCGAGGTCTTGGTCCATCTCCGCGCTGCGATTCATCATGTACGCCCCGAACGAGAATAGGTACGCCATCAATAGGAGGGCGACCGTGGGGTTGCTCTCGAGGAGGAATGCCGCGGCTCCGGCGATGCTCGCCGTTCCGAGCGCCAGGAGATGCCCGCCGAGGATTAGCTCTCTATATACGACGCCAAGAGGCCTCATTGCCTCGATCCTCGCTCGCCCTCGGTGAGCTGCCGCGATTCGCGCCCTCCGGTGGCGGACGCCACGTTCTGCGACGCCTCCTCGGAGGCGCCGAACAGCCTCCAGCCGAGCCTCTTGTCGAACATTTCGTCCGGGACGTTCATGTATTGCGTCTTCGCAGAATCGAGGATGGATATCTCCAGCTTGCTCTTGAGCTCGCCCAGGCGAGTCTCTATGAAGTCGACGCATTCGTGGAAGCTGAGGATCGGGATGTCCATGAAGGCGAAGTAGTCCCTTCCCTCGGTCCCTCCCTCGACCCAAGTGAAGGGAAGCTTGTTGAAGAGCTTCCTGACAGTCGAGATGTCGTCGGCGTCAACCGCTTTGAACCCGACCATGACCTGCATGATCTCGCTGCTCCTGCCCTGCTGAAGCGGCCAAGTCCACCTCACGTTGTTCCCGATGATCAGGTTGCCCTTGAGGACGTGCTCGGCGTGGTGATACCTGACGGTCCTAGGGTTTACACCTATCTCCTTCCCGACCTTCGCCAGGCCATA
>JBGPFY010000120.1:0-3784 GCA_041483615.1 Nitrososphaeria archaeon
CGCTCCGCCTCCCTCACTGCGTGCTCGTAGGCGGGCACCTCGATTGGGCTGACGTAATACAGCGAAAAGTCCTCCATGAACTTCTCGTGCTCCTTGGTGAACCACTCCTTGTCCTCCATCCACTGCTTGATGTGGAAGAGCTCGTGGACGATGTCGAGGTACAGGACGCGGGTCGTGCTGTGCCTCAAGTGGTAGGTCCCTACCGCGATGTTCCCATCATGGTCGCGGATTCCCATGTACATCTGCTTGTTAGAGATGAAACCTATCTTCAGCCTGGCGAGGACGGCCTCCGTCTCATCTCCGAAGACCTTCCTAACCGCTCCTACCTTCTCGAATCCCTTGAAGTAGTCGGTGAACGGCTGGAGGGCCGCGGGTGGGGTCTTCCGGTTCACTCTTACCGGAAGCTTCAGGTTGCCGGTGGCTGTTGGCCTCACTACGCTACGTCACGTCCACGGACAACCCCACTGATAAAGTTGAGTCGGCGCCACGCGGGCTGACTACGAGCAGCCCATCGCGCCGCCGTTCACCAAAGGCTTTTCTTATGACGCCTTTCGACGTCGTCGCGGGTCCGGGATTTTGGAGAAGAAACGCAAGTCGCAGCGGCCGTCGTGGGACCAGTACTTCATGGAGGTGGCCAAGGTGGTGAAATCCCGCTCGACATGCCTCTCCTCCGCCAAGGGGGCGGTCCTGGTACTCGGCAGGCAGATAATCTCGACGGGCTACAACGGGACCCCGGCGGGGACGAAGCACTGCGACGAGGGAGGGTGCGCGAGGTGCACCGCGGTCAAGCAGGGGAAGCTGAAATCGGGGATGGAGCTTGAGAACTGCGCGTGCGTGCTAGGTGACACAGTGCTACTCGGCGACAACAAGCCCATCGCTGAATATGTTGTGGGTGATAATGTCGTGGGGATGCACCAACTCAACGAGGTCAAGGAGACCTTCAGGATAAACTACAGTGGGGACTTGATCAAGATAGAGGCGAAGGGAATATTGCCCTTGAGCCTAACTCCAGAACACCCGGTTCTGGTCATCAATGCAGACAACAGGCCGAACCGGCGCAGCCCCAATCTGGGACCTCAATGGAAGCCAGCTAGAGAGCTGAAGGAAAGGCACAATCGCCCGAAGTACACGAAAGGTGACTACTTACTCCTACCGCGAATAGCAGGGCATGTAGACATAGAAACAATACCACTGGATGGCGTAGCCTCAATCAGAGGCCTAAGGCACAAAATCAAACACTTCCCGCTTAACATCGCTACGGCATGGCTCCTCGGCATCTACGTCGCGGAAGGCTATGCCACAGATAGCCGAATCTTCTTCGCATTACATTCTAACGAGCAAGAGCTAGCCGACAAAATCAGGAAGACGCTAGAGTCGTTGGACGCGTCAGCTTCCGTCGAAGATATCCGAGGCGAGCAATCCATTCGCGTTGATTGCGGCTCAACGATATTGGGAAGGACTCTGCCTTTGTGGTGCGGCCACCTCGCGCCGAATAAGAGGATCCCTGATTTCATCCTATATCATAGGGACCTCAAGTTGCTGGAGGCGTTCCTCAAGGGCTACTCGAGCGGTGATGGTGGATGGGCGCGAAATAACGCCAACAGTGTGACGAAGAACCAACTTCAGATGGTCACAACGTCAAGATTGCTGGCACTACAGCTCCAACTTGCCTATGCGCGACTTGGATGGTATGCGAGCGTGTATAATAATCACCATGGTGGTGAGGCGACGATTCAGGGAAGAGGGGCCACAACCGAGGAGGCGTATACGGTCAGATTTTCGCCTACGAACTCGAACGTCAGGGTCTTCGAAGATGAAACGCACCGCTTCTTCATGTTACCCATACGCTCGATTGCGACCTCGCAATTCACTGGGACGGTCTATAATCTAGGGACGGCCGAAGACAACACCTATCTTATTTCGAATATCGTCTCACACAACTGCTGCCACGCCGAGGAGAACGCGATCGTCCAGGCAGCGAAGAACGGGATACAGACCTCCGGATGCACGCTGTACTCGACCCACTCTCCTTGCACCTTCTGCGCGAAGATGATCATCAACGCCGGAATAACGAGGGTCGTGGCCTCTTCGCCATATCCAGACCAGCTGGGCGTGCGCCTCATGAGGGAGGCCGGGCTGCAGCTGGTGATACTCTGAAACAAAAGTCGAGCGGTCGGTGGAGCCTAGTCCTTCCTTCTCAGGGTCACGTACTGCCATTTGGAGGCATCGGGGCGAACCGACTCTTCGCCCCGAAGCTCGCGCCCGTCGACGTCCTTGCAGTCGATTCGAATTGCGAGGCGCTTCGTCCTGGTGATCTCATTGAACACACCGAGGTCGACCTCCGCCTGTTCATCGCGGCTGACATCGAAAGGGCGGTATGACTTGGTCTTCCCTCTTGGGAGCTGGCTTGAGATTCGGACCCCCGAGCAGTCCCCCCCTGAGTTCGAGACCATTAGGCGGTAGCTCCGCATGTCCACGATGAAGTGCGGTCCGCCAAGCACGAGCTTCAAAGATAGCGCCGGCCTGACCTGTCCCGCCCGCCTTTTGTTCGCGATCATCCTTTCGAGCTCCGGGAACGAATCACGAAGAATCGCCAAGCGTTCGGCCGTCCCAAACTTCGCAAGCTGCTTGGTCGAGACTCTGCCCTGGGCGTTGGCCATCACGACCAGCGCGCCGGGGTCGAGGGAGACGCTCTTGAACTCGTTGAACGCCTCTCCGAGCGACTCGGGCTTGAGCGCCACCGGCTCGTTGAGCCACGCTAGGACGGGAAGTATGCTGTTGACGATGTTGCCCATCTCCTTCTCCTCCTGGGCTGCGAGCTCGGAGCATTTGGAGAATAGGTCGGCAATTTTCATGGTTTGGTCAGCCATCCCTGTCTTGGCCGACATGACGACTCCTCCCAAAGGAGATCCCAAAACCGGGGTTCTTGGATAACAACCTTGTGGAGCCGGAATCTGTGTTCATTCCATTCACAACGAAGGGTTAGGAACTGGTCCTGCTGCCACGCTCTTCCGAGCCGGGTCAGCCGATCCGCTGCATCGGCGTGGCGAGCTGGGATGACCTGATTCGGGCGTCGAGGACCTCCGAAGCCTTTCCCAATATCCTCGAAACTTCTTGGGGCAGCTCCATCCCAGTCTTCTCGTAGTAGTTGGAGAGCTGGCCGAGCAGGCCGAGGAGCGAGCTGCAGAGTTCCTCGTTCACCATCTTGTATCGCAGGGCGTGCTCGTACTCTCCTATCGCCTCGAGCTTGATTTGGTACTCGCTCATGCCTCTTATACCAGGTCCAGCTCCTAAAGTCCGATTTCGCTCTTTCCTGAAGCATCGCACTCCTCGCTTCTGGATTACGCCCCTCGGGTACGGGCGACTACCAGAGACCTCTGCGTCTCACATGCCAGACTGCTTTATCAGCAGTATGACGATTATCACGAGGACGACCCAGTCGATGGAGATTAGCGCCACCTTGACATTCCTGCTGAAGACCTTCGCGTTCCCCCTTCTTATGGACCGGCTGGTGTAGAGGCGAAGGACGTAGAGCGTCAGGCCCGGAACCGCTATGCCAAGCGTGACGATGTAGTCCCCGATTATCAACATGAGGCTTTGGTTGCGCTCGGACCCGTAAGAGACGATGATTATGGTGAAGAAGAATGCAAGAGCGACCAGCCCCGCGGAGACGAGCAGCCTCCTTCCTCTTCGCCTCAGCCCGCGCAGGTCCTTGAAGGCGCTCTCTTCGCTTGCGGGTCGCGCGAGGCTCAAATCGTACGCTGGAACCGCCGAAAGCTGTATA
>JBGPFY010000121.1:0-3770 GCA_041483615.1 Nitrososphaeria archaeon
AGCTTCTTCTTGCCCCCGAGCGACCTGCCATCGAGGTCCGCCAGCGTTACCCATCCGAGGAACTTGTCGTCTTCAAACACGCCGAGTCTCGTGATTCCGGCTTCAAGTAGCCTCCTCCTCGCCTCCTTCGTCGAAGCGTCAGCGTCAATCTTGATGAAGGGCGACCTCACCTCCTTCACCGTGACTTCCTCCGGCTTCGTGTTCAGAGGGACGAACCGGCGGAGTATCCTCCTGTCTGTGACCATGCCGACGGCCTTGTCCCCGTTGAAGACCACCACTCCAGAAGAGCCCGAGTCGTTCATCAACTTCGACGCCTCAAGGACGCTGGTCGAGGCGTCCACTCGATCGACATTGGTCTGCATGACGTCCCTCACTTTCGCCACCCTCTCACGCTCCTCTGTCTCGAACAGTAAGCCACGGGAATAATCAACCTTTCCCAAGCGCCGTCACGGCATTAGCGCGAATGCGACGGCCAATCGCGACGGCGTCCCACGCTTTCCCACCGCGAAACGCATGAAGATTGACCACTGGTCAACTCTCGTGCTGCGTGGAGCTGAAATCGTGCAACGGCTCTTGCGTGTGACGGGGAAGACATGGGCGAGTCGATCCTCCATCGTCGGATGAAGGAGAGCGTCTCGCGAGAACTTGCCAACGAGGGCTATTCAGTCTTTCAGGAGCCACGGGATGCGCCCTCACGCTTCATGAGCTGGGTCTCCTATCGCCCCGACCTCTTCGGAATCAGAGCCAGCGCCGAGAGGCAGGAGTACGCTCTCGTGGAGTGCGAGACGAGGCCCTCCGGAAGGCGCCTGGCCACGAAGAACTTCAGGAGCGTGGACGTCCAGGCGCGCTTGAATTCCGAACTGACAATCAGGAAGATACTGGTCGTCCCGCGGGGGACACTCGCGGGGGTCGATTCCTCCGTGAGGCTCTCGTGGGAGACTTGGATCTATGAGGGCGGGTGCTTTCAGCGATTCCCGAGGGTCAGCGAGGCCGCAATCCCTGCCCCGACTCGATGAGCCGCTTCCAATCCCCATGAACCACCAGCGACTTTTTACATCGCCGCGTCGCCGCGCTCGCGTTGCCTCCCGCGCATAACGTGGAGTCGGTCAGGGCGTTCTTCGAAAGGGTCTTGAACGCGGGGGATACCGCGAGTCTCGAGGAATTCGCGCACCGCGACGTCCTCGTCCCCGAGTCAGCGCCGGGGATCGAGAGCTTCAGGAGGCTCTTGGCCGGGATGAGGGGCACCTTCGCCAATCCCGAGTACAAGCTCATGGACACGGTCTCGGAAGGCGAGAGGGTGGTCGTCCGTTTCTCGGCGAAGGCAACGCACGCAGGGAGATACATGGGCCTCGCCGCGACGGGCCGCAGGCTCAACCTCTGGGGAGTGATGATATTCAGGTTCGACGCCGGCGCCATAGCGGAGTTCTGGAGCCTCATCGACGCTCAGGGGATCCTGAAACAGCTGCGTGAGCCCTAGGCTGATTCGCGCAGCCACCTGAGCTTCCGCGAAAGCGAGACGACTTTGCCCACGACTATGACGCTGGGCGCCTCTATCTCCGCCTGCCCTCCCTTCCTGGCAGCCCCGCCTAGGGTCATCGTCACCGTCTTCTGCTTCTTGGTCGTCCCCCACATGATCGCAGCCACCGGCGTGTTAGCGGGCTTCCCACCCTTGAGCAACTTCGTTGCAATCTCTTTCAATTTGGCGGCGCCCATCAGCACCACCACGACGTCAGACCCGCCGGCTATCATCGACCAGTTCAGCTTCCTTTTGGAACCGGCCTCCTGGCCTGTGACCATAGTAACGGACGAAGAGTAGCTCCTGTGTGTGAGCGGGATTCCGGCGTACGCGGGGACCGCAAGCGCCGAGCTCACGCCTGGAACGACATCGAACTCCACTCCGTGTTCTCGAAGGAACTCTGCTTCCTCTCCTCCTCTAGAGAAAAAGAACGGATCGCCTCCCTTCAAGCGGACTACCCTCTTCCCGGACCTAGCCTCGCTCAGCATCAACTCGTTGAGTTTGTCTTGCTCCCTTCTCCCGTTGGAACCCGGTTCCTTCCCCCCGTAAATCTTGACGACGCCAGAAGGAATGAGACCAAGAATTACCCTGCTCACGAGTCGATCGTATATCACCACATCGGCCTCCTTCAGCCTGAGCAAGGCGCCCAGAGTTAGGAGCTCAGGGTCCCCAGGGCCTGCTCCTACCAAGCTGACCTTCCCCTTAGGCATCGCGGGTCGCACCTTTTCGCGCACGCAAAGAGCCAGGAGTTCCGGATGCCCACGCCTGCTCCAGGAGCATCTTCTCCGCCCTCCTCCTCGCACTAGGATAGTCGTTCTTCCTCAAAAGCGCCACTATCCGTCTGTCGCGTATCACCTTGTAAGCGAACTCCTTCCTTGAAGCGGCATCCTTCAGACGTTTCTTGGACTCCTTTCGGATGTAGCCCTGCAACCTTACCTGAAGGACATCCTCCCGGGTAATGGTCTTTTCGATCTTGCGACGGAGGACACCCGCCATCGCGGGGCTTTTTCCTCCCGTCGAGACGCCGACTCGTATGTCTCCTATCTTTGCGATCGCCGGCATGTTGAAGTCGTTGAGCCTGGGCTCGTCAACTACGCAGATGAGCGCGGCCCTTCCCTGGGTGGTCCGCACGGCCTCTGATAATTCCTCATCAAGCTCGCGTCGTCCGGTCGAGATGAAGACGACCCTGGGCTCTATTTCGTCTATGGTCCTCAAGACCACCGCCCGTGTAGGCTTTGCTGGGATCAGGCTCACCTGCCCCCGCCTCCTCGACGCCATCTTGCGAAGCCCCTCGGTGAAGCTCTCCCCGACGACGGCGACCAGAGCTTTGCTGTCGAGCAGCTTCAGGGTCTTGAGCTCCTGCTCCTTCCCCTCGCCGACTATCAGCGTCTGCTTGCCGGTGAGCACGAGGTCAATCAGCATCGCTACTTTCGGATCTCCCGGCCCCTCTTCACGTGCTCAGCGAGCGCGATCATCATGGCGCCCATCGCCGAGACCTCGGGCATGACGTCGACCCTGACCCCGAGCTCATGCAGCTCGTCGCTTGTAGAGGACCCCACCGCTACGACGACTACGTCGGTACCTTCCCTGAGCGCTTCCCTGAGCTGTTCCTCCAGCCCGTGGTCTGCAGCAACCTCGAACAGGCCGGCCGCCGCGGGCGGGCTCGTGAACGTTAACGCGTCGATCCTGCGCTTTCTCTCCACTATCTCTTGGATGAGCTGGACGACCGCTTTCTCGTCAGGCGCCTTGTACCTGAACCCGATAGATTCGAGGACCTCCGCCCCCTCGGGCTCGAGAACGGTCGAGTAGTGATACGTAAGGCACTCGAAAACGTCCCGGCCCCCCGAAGCCAGAATGCCCGTCCTCAACGTCTCATTCTTGGAGCCGTGCCAGAGTATCGCCACCCGCTTCCCCTCAATACCCCTCGCCCGAAGCAGTTTCAAAATGCCGTTCGCGGTCGCCTCCTCCCTGGGTGGCGATGCGTCCACCTTGACCCCATTCCGGGTCAGCTCCCCTCGCGGCTTGCCGCTCCTCGCCAGAACGGCCGTCCGAGTCGAGTTCAATGCGTCAAGGACCGCGCTCTTCATGCCAAGTCTCTCCGCCGCGAGCATCATCGCCCGCACGCCTGTGGCGGTCATGAACACCGCGTAATCTGCGCCGGCAGTCCCTACCAGCTCTCTGAGGAATGGCTCGATTTCCGAGTCGTCCCTAGGGAGGCTTATCCCCACGGTCGGGACAACATATGGAATGCCGC
>JBGPFY010000122.1:0-3748 GCA_041483615.1 Nitrososphaeria archaeon
AGCAGCGAAGCCCTCCAAGATAATCAACGTGACCGCGCCTTCCACGACAAGGCCCAACCTCGACGACCTGCAAGGGGATAGCAAGTTCGGGGCGTTGAGGGCGTTCGGGGCCTCAAAGGCTGCCGACCTCCTTTTCACATACGTCCTCGCCCGCGGACTCGAAGGAAGAGGCGTGACCGCGAACGCCTGCCACCCCGGGATTGTGCGAACCGGCCTGATGAATAAGACCCCCGCGCCTCTGAGATTTGTCTTCGGCCTCATGAACTTGCTCATCGGAGCCACGCCTGAACGGGCTTCCGAAGGGCTGGTGGAACTGGCCACCTCTGACGACCTCGCCAAACTGACAGGGGGATTGGTCCACAACGGCAAGGCGATTCGCGCCCCGTTCGTCGACGACTTGGACCTTCAAGACCGCCTATGGAGGAAAAGTTGCGAGCTCGTCGGACTCCCAGAGACGGTTTGATGATTTCTGCTTGTCCTGTGGGCAGTCCCCTGGGCACGTATTCGGCTTCACTGGCGGTGCCGTCTGCGGTCTTCTGTTGCCCCTGTGATGCTCAAATTATGCGGTCGCTGGGATTCGAACCCAGGTCTCTGGTCCTTGCGGATTGCCAGCTTGGAGGGCTGAAGTCCTAGACCAGACTTTCCACATGTAGGCAATGGTAATCACATACCAAGCATGCTCTGGACGACGACCGCGCAGGCATCAAGGCGCTTATCTAGATTAATTAAAGTAATATCCTGTCCTATGGCTGTCACCGTTGACGCGGACGAGAAGCGACCCATTCAACCGAGCAAGTCTAGGCTTTCACGCGATCACAGCTCGATTCTTACTGATCCCATAGACGCAGCCTCGCTAGCAATGCTGGCAGAGACGGAAGGACACATGCGCTATTACAGGAGTCATCCCGAACGCAACTACGAATTGAGCAGGTGGGAACCGGTTCTTCGAATCCACATGGCAGATGAGTTCTTGGTGCGGTGGGCATCAATAGTGATGGGCGAAACCCACGTCACTTTCGACAAGAGTGTGGGTGCTTGGTATACCGAAGCTCGGGGCTTGAGAGCGATTCTTGTGTTAACTCGAATAAGGCATTTTATTCGAGGAGAAAAGGCGGCAATGGTAGACTGTATTCTCAGAAGCGGGAAATACATTGTATCCAAGAAAGACCGTGCGCTGATTGCGAAACCAAATTCCTTCTAGAAAGGAGGATCAGAGGACTGATGATTCGCGGACTTCTTTAGCTGCCGCCGACTTGGTGGCGGCCTTCTCGATCTCGTACACAACTCGCGCTGCCGCGACGTGGGCGTCGAGAGCCCTGTCGTCGATCCTCACCAGGCGGTCGAAGGCCTTGATGTCCCGAGGGAGGAAGTGCCCACGAGGGAAGCCTCCGACGACGACCGCCGGGTTCTTCCTTTGGACCAGCTCGGCCGCGATAGTCTCCAGGCCCATCGGCATTCCCTGGACGGAGAGCCCTGCCACGTGGTCGGTCCCTATCCTCCTGAGGAGCTGCGGGAGCGTCGCCTTCCGCACGGTCACTAGGCCGTCCTCGGGCCTCTCGATCAGCATCTTCTCCATGAGGCTCCGAAACCTCGCGTAGCTCTTGGGAGGCCGCGCCCCCTCCCCGAACTCCAGGACTGCGTCGTCGATGGTATGGATGTAGACTCTGACTCTCCCCTCTTGGTGCAACGGGGTGCTCGTCACGCTAAGCAGGGTCAGGTGCACGAGGTCAGGCCTCCCTCTCCTGTAACCATCCTTGAGCCTGAGCATCGCGGAGTGGTGGACGCTCCTGTCGAGCAGGATCCCCCCAGGTTCCATTCCCCGCCTTTTCGCGTCGTTCCTCACCGAGGGGTCTCCCCAGAGGGGCTCGGGGACGAGCTCGAGGGCGGCCTCCGCGATCACGAAGTGGAGCTTCAAGGGGCCAGCAAGACTTTTCGGCTCGCGATTAATTAGTTTGCGCGAGCAAGTGAGAAGGATCCCCGCGATAAAGAAGAAGGAATCAAAGAGGCAAGCGACCATCGCAGCAAAGGCCCTGCTTGAGCTCGCGGCCTCGACCGCCCACGAAGACCTCGACCTAGCCAAGCAGCAAGCGGCCCTTGCGAGGAGGCTGATGCTCAGATACAACGTCAGGTTCGGCTGGGACCTCAGGAGGTTCTACTGCCATGGTTGCAAGCAGCTCATCGTCCCCGGGGTGAACGCGCGGGTGAGGCTCGCCAAGGGCGCAGTTCTGACGACGTGCGCGAATTGCGGACGCGTCAACAGAAAAAGCCTAGCGCAGGCTTAAATATTCAAAGGGAAGGCCTCAGCAATCTACTAACCCGGAGAAAGAGAGCGAATGGTAAAGGTAAACGACGTCCCCGCGGACAAGCTGATAGAGGAGCTGGCCGAGCACCTCAAGCGCGTTCCGGAGATCGAGCCTCCCGCCTGGGCGTCATTCGTGAAGACCGGCTCGCACGCCGACAGGCCTCCACAGAGGAAGGACTGGTGGTACGTAAGGGCCGCATCGCTCATGAGGAAGGTCTACCTCAAGGGCCCCCTCGGGATCGAGAAGCTAGAAATCGCTTACGGCGGGAGCAAGCAGCTCGGCTACTTCCCGAAGCACCATAGGGACGCTGGAAGCTCGGCGATAAGGAACCTTCTGAAGGGACTCGAGCGGGCGGAACTCGTCGGGAAGCAGGGGACGGCCGGGAGGGTGCTGACCCCGAAGGGGGTCGCCCTGCTCGACAAGATTAGTAAAGACATTTTTAAGGAACTCGTGAAGCAGAACCCAGCACTAGAGCGGTATAGTTGATTCTATGATGGACGAGCAGCACAAGGAGGTCCAACCAAGGGCAGCTTCCCAAGAGGACGCGTCCAGGCGCGCCATGCGCGAGAACGTGATGCGAGTCGCCCTGACCTCCGAGGCCCGCCAGAGACTGGCCAACATCAGGATGGTGAAGCCGGATGTCGCCCACGCAATCGAGGAATACATCATCCAACTCGTCTCGTCCGGGAGGCTCAAGAGGACGATCGACGACGAGCAGCTCAAGGAGCTCCTCTCGACCATCCAGGGGACCCCAAAGAGGGAGTTCAAGATCAGGAGGATTTAGAGAGGTTTGGGAAGAAACAAGGACTCCTCAAAGAAGAACCACCTGATGAAGGCGAGGAAGGCGAACGCCTCCGTGCCCACTTGGGTGATCGCAAGGACGAACAGGAAGGTAAGGTCGAACAAGAAGCACAGGGTCTGGAGAAGGACCAAGCTAGGGTTCAAGTAGGCCCTCGCGACCCGAAGAGATGACAATAGAGCAGAGCAAACATGTCCTCAACAAACGTCGAACCGCTGACACGGGTGCACATGGTCCCGCTCAGGCGCGCCTTCGAGGCGCCCAAGTACAGGAGGACGAAGGTGGCGATAAGGATAATCCGCGAGTTCACGACCCGCCACATGAAGGCTAACGAGGTCAAGATCGACAAGGAGGTGAACCTCCTGCTTTGGTCCCGAGGAATCACGAATCCGCCCCGGCGCATCAAGCTCGAGATGGAAAGAGACGAGGACGGAGTCGTTTCAGTCCGACTGCCGCCCACCGAAGAGTCATCGTAAATGGGTCTTCATCTAGTCGACCTCTACAGAAGCCCAAACATCGGAATCTTCCTGAAGGCCAACGACAAGACCGTCCTCGTCCCCAAGGGGATTGCCGGAAGCAAGGCCGAGAGGCTAGCGACCGACCTGGAAGTGACACTCTGCTACTCCTCCGTCGGCGGGACAAGGCT
>JBGPFY010000123.1:0-3748 GCA_041483615.1 Nitrososphaeria archaeon
GGCAAACGAGGTCGCCGAGGCGAATGCGCTCGGACTATTTATCTGTGGCTGAGTGGTCCTTCTCACGGTCAGGAGGCCACGAAGGCTCAACGGGCCAGGACGAGCGCCACACCGCCGATCAGGAATCCTACTCCAAAGAGCCGCGGCATCCATCGGCGGAGCGTGAACGTCCTCTCGACGAAGATGATGCCCGCGAACGCCGCCATCCACGCGACTCCCATGGAGGCCGAGACTATCAGGAAAGCCATCATGACCCAGCAACATCCTATGCAGTACTTCGCGTAGTCCGCCCCCATCCTCACCGACCCAAGGAGCCCGCCCCTGTAGTACTTGTAGAGGAAGGAGGTGGGGTGGCACCTGCTCAGGCATTCCCCCTTGATAGGGGAGAGCTGGTAGACAGCGACCAGGATCAGCGCCGCCCCCAGCCCCACAGACGTCCCGATGAAGACGTTCGCTTCCATGGGCAATTGGCCGATTACCAGGGCGATGGCGACATAGAGCGCGACCCCCATGGCGACCCAGAAGCTGATGTAGGTCGCTACGAAGAGCAGGGCCTTGGCGGTCGTCGGCCCGCCTCCGCTCTTGACCTCTTCGCTCGCATTCTTCCCCATGTGTAGGAACATCAGGAGCATCGGCACGGCCGTCGGGAACATCATCGCCACCATCCCTATCGTCCATGTGACCACGAAGAATAGGAGGGTGGCGGACTCGATCGGGAGGCCGGGCATCCCCATCATGGGGCCGACGTTCAGGACCACCAGGGCCCAGGAGACGAGAGCCAGGGCCAGGAGCCCCGCCCCAACCACGAGCCTCTCGGAGTTCAAGCTTCAGAGGCCTCAACTGCGATGCTAATAATCGCGCCGACCTGTCGCCGACCCTAGGAGGGCGGATCTGCCTGCGGCTTGACGGGGAACATCGCTGGGGCGCCCTGCTTCCCGGCAAACCTCTGCAGGATCGGTCCCACGATGGCGGTGACGAGGACGACCAGCCCGATGAGCGAGAAGAAGCTGTTGTCGATTATCCCTAGCGTCAGCGCCAGCTGTCCGATCACGAACGAGAACTCGCCCCTCGGGATGAGCCACGAGCCGAAAAGGGATGCGCTCCTGTTGCTGGTCGTCCGGAGAAAGATCTTTGCCGACGCGAATCCCCCGATGAACTTTCCTGAGACGACGAGCACCATGACCCCGACCAGGGGGAGGCCGATCGCGAGCGCCGGGAGCGGGTCGATCAGGGTGCCCATCGAGACGAAGAAGAGGACGATGAAAAGGTCCTTGATGGTCGTCACCTTGCTCTCCAGGAACTTCGAGCGCTTTCCCCGTATTGAGAGCCCGATAATGAACGCCCCGGTGCCCGGAGAGTAGCCGAAGACCGCGGCCAGGACCGCGAAGACGAACCCCAGCCCGAGGGCGAAGAGGAACGGGATTTCCTCGTACTCCTCCTCGAACGCGCTTAGGTAGTCGATCACCCTCGGCGCGACGTACCTCGCGACCAGGTACCCGGAGACGACGAGCGTCAGCCCGCCTCCGATAGTGGTGACCAGCTGCTCGAGAGAGACGCTGGACAGGAGGGCGCCGTTGCTCGATGTAAATGATGAAAGCAAGATCAGGAATACCACGGCACCCATGTCCTCCATTATCAGGAGACCGATTACCGCCCTCGATTCTACCGAATCGAGGGAGGCGTGGACTCCCCTCTCGAGGAACACCTTGCCGACGATGGCGGTGCTCGTGATGCCGGCGGTCATCGCAAAGATGATTGACTGGAGGAGGCCCGCCCCCAGAAAGAGGGAGGCTGCCAAGAACCCAAGACCAAACGCGACGCCCAGCTCCAGCAGGGTGATGCCGGCGACCTTCCCGACCATCTTCCTCAGCTCGACAGGGTCCAGTTCGAGCCCGATGATGAAGAGGAGCAGCACCACCCCGATCGCCGAGAGGTCGTTGATCGTGACGGGGTCTTTCACCCAGCCGAGGACGTGAGGGCCTACGATCATGCCTGCGACGATCTGCCCGGAGACCACGGGGAGCTTGAGCCGGGCGAAGACCAGGCTGAAGACCAACGCAAAGACAGCGAAAATCCCGATGT
Source organism: Nitrososphaeria archaeon (assembly GCA_041483615.1). Lineage (GTDB taxonomy): Archaea > Thermoproteota > Nitrososphaeria > Nitrososphaerales > Gagatemarchaeaceae > Gagatemarchaeum. The sequence goes on from JBGPFY010000123.1 coordinate 2,083, forward strand.
CTAGGAGGAAGGTTGTTGTGCTGTCCACCACGACCCTCTGGCTTTGGAAGTGCCTGCTAAAATTGTCTCCCTAGGAAGACGGCGTTTCCTTCAATCGCGCTCCCGTCGCACACGCCCGTCGACGCCCTCTTCGTCGCCCCGGGCTCTGAAAGACTCCTGATGGGACCCCTGCCTAGCCGAATGCAGCCTCGGTGGAGAAGAGGTCAGACATCACGTTCGCGGAAGCGTCGCTCCTCCCCAGGGTCCCGAGCTTGAAGATGGCCTCAATCGTTGCGAGCAGAGAGTAGTGCGAATACTGCACTTTCGAGACGTAGCCAGGCTTAGCGAAGGGGGAGACGAGGAGGCAGACGACATGGCCGCCCATGTTGGGTCCGAAGCCTAGGCCGCTCGTCCCCTCGTCGTAGACGATGAACAGGGCGGTCGAAGAGAAGGAGGGCGAGTTGATCATCAAGGGGACGTGGGTGGAGAGCCACGTGTCACCGGCGGAGAGGACGCAATCGTGGGCGTCGTCGCAGACGTTCGGCGTGACCATGGAGTAGGCTGGAAGGTTCCCGGAGATGGAATCCGTCCAGAACTGGTCAAGGGAGACGACGTGCGAGTTGCAATAGGAGGACGCGCTCCCCACCCCGTAGTTCCCGGTGACGCTGCTGAAGTAGACGAAGGGATTGTGCTTAGAGACATACAGCCCGTCGGGGCTGGTCGTCTGCGAGCAGTTGCCCGGCATGGACTCCGCGTACTCGCTCCAGGAGAGGTGGTGCGCGTCGAGAAGCTTTGCGATGGTCTGGGTGGAGAAGGAGAGGGTGCATTCGCTGGGCAGGCAGTCGGTGGTGACCCCGAACGTGTCGCCCCCTATCAACGCGAGGTAGTTGGGGAGCGAGGGATGGGAGACGGCGAAGTAGTTGCCTGCGAGGGCGTACTGGGAGGCCAGCATGTTCTGATACGGGGCGTCGGAGCTCCCGACCACGTTCTCGTACTCCTTGTTCTCCATCATTATCACGATGACGTGCTTGATTGGCCCTGCCGCCGTCGTCGTGAACGTCGTGGTCTGGCTCTCGGATGGGAACTGACTCGAGTTCGTCCGGGAGCCCGTCACAGCCGACCCGCGCGAGAGCCCTTGGGTGTATCCGAATTCGTATCCTATCCCCGCACCGACCACAAGGAGGACGACCGCCAAGGCCGCGGTCGCGCGCGCCCTTCCGTATCGCAAACCTTCCTTCGTGATGTGACTCTTCCTGTATAAGGGAATCGTTGGGAACGGAAAAGCCTGCGCGAAGTCCCCCGGCAATCATGTCTTGGGCTTCCACTTGGCGTGGAAACAAGAGCGATTTCAAACGATAAATATGAGCAGCCGGCCCTTTTCACGAAAATGAAATCGACGAAGACGTCGATTCTTCTCCTTCTCACGGTCTTACTCGCATCGACAGCAACAGTGCCAGCCTTCTCCTCCGTCCTCTTCAACTCCGGCAGCCAAGGCCTGCAGTTCGTCCCCATGGTGAGGATGGCGCCTGAGAATGTAACCGTCACAGCCGCCGGCACCTTCTCTTGCATCACCCCCACGCCACCTCGCGTCTTCCACTGCTACACACCGTCCCTTGTCCGCACCGCATACAACGTCGACCCGCTCTACGCCTCGGGCATCGACGGCAGGGGCGAGACGATAGTGATA
>JBGPFY010000124.1:0-3747 GCA_041483615.1 Nitrososphaeria archaeon
AATCTATGTGCATTCTGCGGTGACAAGCAAGTCCGGCTTCCAGTTCGGCGCCTGCTTCGCCGAGGTCGCTGTCAACACCTGGACCGGCAAGGTGGAAGTAAAGGGCTTGGTGATGGTCCAGGATTACGGGCGCGTCATCAACCCGTTGGCTGTGGAGGGCCAGATGCTGGGCGCCGCGATTCAGGGGATCGGATACGGCCTCCACGAGGAATACGTCCTCGACGCCACCAGCTCGCAGTCGGTCACGCGGGACTGGCTCTACTACAAGGTCCCGACTATCGCCGACGTCCCTGGCGTGATGACTCCGCTTACCCTCGAGCACCCAGATCCACGTGGCCCGTTCGGCGCCAAAGGCGGCGGCGAGAGCATGATTATCTGCGCGCACTCCGCCATCCGCAACGCGGTGGCCAACGCAACAGGCCTGAGGTTCACGTCCCTCCCGATAACTCCGCAGGTGATTCTCACAGCCCTTAAGGCGGGGCGCGGTCCGACATGACCGACCCCGTGTCCATAGGACTGGACCCGCGGTTCATACCGGAGTTCCAGTACGTTGCCCCTAAAACGGTTGCAGACGCCGTCTCGCTGATGGCGAGCCATGGTTCAAAGGCGAAGGTCATCGCGGGTGGTTCCGACCTCCTCTACAGGATGAAGAGGGAGGCGATGGCCGTCGACCCGGAGCTGCTCATCGACATCAAGGGGATAGGGGAGCTGAACGCCTTTTCATTCGACCCAGGCCGCGGGTTAAATCTGGGTGCGCTCGTTACAATCGCCACGCTCGAAGGGGACTCCTCTGTGGGAGAGCACTATCCACTGCTGTCCCAGGCCGCCTCCCTGGTCGCCTCCCCACAAGTGAGAAACGTTGCGACAGTGGGTGGCGCCTTGACCCAGCAGGTATGGTGCTGGTTCCTGAGGAACGGCCTCAAGACCCTGAGGTCAGGCGGCACTTTCTGCTACGCCATCCAGAAGGGCGCCGACAGCCGGTATTACCACAGCGTAATGGGCGACGCCGGCAGCGGATGCTACGCGGTCCACCCCTCGGACATAGCGGTGGCCCTCCACGCCCTCGACGCCTCGGTCACGGTCGCAGGTCTGTACGGGACCAAGACCGTCACTCTGGACGCTTTCCTCCCTGGCAACGTTCTCGCAGACGGCGTCGTCCAATCGCACATCCTGTCGAGTGCCGAACTACTGACCTCGGTCAGCGTCCCGCCTCCTTCTCCCGGCAAATCCGTGTTCCTGAAGGCAAGGATGAGGAACGCCTTCGACATGGCGATGGCCAGCGTGGCGGTGAGGCTCGTCACCCAGGGGGACTTGGTTACTGACGCGAGGGTCGTATTCGGAGGCATCGCCCCCTCCCCCTACAGGGACGCCGCGGTGGAAGGAGTCGTCAAGGGCCGCGGACTCTCGTCTGTCGCACTCGATGACGCGGCCGCAGTGGCTCTCTCGGCGGCCAGGCCCCTCTCGAGCAACGCGTACAAAGTGGACTTGGCGAAAGGCCTCCTCAAGGAAGCCCTACTGGCTCTTGCGTAACGCCCCACGGTCTCCGATTTTGATAGAGAAAACTAGAACGGACGGTCCCACAGTCCGCAAGCTTTTATCCGGTCGCTTTCAGAACGGCGACTGCGCGGTCGTCGTCTAGCCTGGTCAGGACATCAAGCCTGATGAAGGCGTGCAAGCTTGCCAAGCTGGTAATCCCGGAAAACGGGACCAGACGCCCGGGTTCAAATCCCGGCGACCGCACTTATCCAAATTCTAGATGACCTGACTCGTCCCTCGATGGCGTGAAGTCAAAGATTGGCCATAAAGAGAAGGCGTGTCGTTCTCTCTGACGAGCTAACGACACCTAGTTGTTCAGATGGAATAGTGTGTGTCCACCGGTGGGTTCTGTGAAGCCGAAGTTGGGGATTGTGGTTCCTTCGTCTGGGGAGCCCGGAGGCGCGTTTACTTCGCAGCTAATCTGGAGCATCGCTCCTGGGTGTGGGGACCCGCCGTTGGGGTAGAGGGTGACTGTAATCACCAGAAGTCCACCCTGGATTCCAGGATTCGGCCCGCCGTACGCGGTGAAGCTTGTGAAGCCTGTGGCGACCCAAGTGCCTCTGATGATGCCCCCGCACGAGGCGCAGTAGTGGGTGAATGAACCAGATGCGGTTACGCTGGCCGCGGAGGCGTCAAACACGCCTGACCCGGTGAGTCGGATGGTGTCTCCGGCGAACGGGCCGACGGTAGCGAAGGCGGTGTTCGGTCCAACGAGGTTGAATGAATAGGTGGAGCTTGTGGCTTGGGCGGCGAGGATTGGGATTGAGAAGGACAGTGCGAGAAGGCAGGACAGGACGAGGACAGATGCTTTTGTTTCTCTTGCATGCAGTTCTTTCTGTTGCATATGGAGTTATTCTCGAGGGCGATATATATAGGACCCGGGAGTCCGTCGCCCGTAATCTACAAAGATCCTCGTTGCGTTTGCTTTCGGACGATTTCGTAATTGAGGGACTTTGGGAATCGGCGACCACCCAGCAAATATGGCTCGCGCAAGAGGCACGTCATCGCCTCCGTTGACGGTGGTGCTTCCTCGGCGCATTCATCGCAACTACGTCGAATAATATTCGCCTGTAGTTTATGGTCAGCGTCCTCGCGAAGAACGGCCCCTCGATGGTCATCTCGTGGAGATTGTGCTCCCTCTTCTCGTAGAGCTCAAATCTCTCGAACGACAGGCAGTCCTCGAGGTATGGCTTGAGCCTGAAGGCATCAGGGTTCACCACGACCTCCGCAGGAATGGGCTCCTTCCCCGAGGAAAGAAGCAGGTCGTTCAACGCCTCTCTGGCGGCTTGATAGCTCTTCCATGCCTCCTCGACAAATCCGAGATAGATTCCATGTCCAATCAGGCTCGAGACGAAAGTCCCTTCCTTGTCCTCCGAATATCTCTTGAGGAGGTGCGCCTTGATGTTGAGCTCACTCGACTTGTCCATGCCATACAAGAGTTGGCGAGCGATGCCCTCCATGTCCGTCTTCCAGGCGTGATTGAGAGAGTCGCCGAAGGCGCCGCTTGCAAGGAGAAACCTCGCCATCGGGTAGTCCCCCGATATCAGGGCGCTCGAGATCATGTGCGCAAAGTCGGGGTCGTACGGGACTTCGCTCATCAGGAGCCCCTTCTGGGTGATCTCGTGCGTTTGGCGCTCGATCGCTCCGATTTCTATCAGCCAGTCCTCCGCGAAGGCGACCTCGCGATGATTCACCTTGGACATGAACTCGAGCTCAGAGAGCTTCAGGCCGTACTTCGACATGAGGAGCACGAGGTCGAAGGGGGTCTCGGTCTCGAGGGCCTTGCGGACGGGTATGGGGTCAATCTTCTTCGGGATCGGCGTATCAGAGATGATGACGGCTCGGCCGGGCTTGAAGCGGCCAATCCTCCCGATCATCTGCAGCAGCGAATTGTTGTCGATCTTCTTGTAATGCAGCGTCTTTCGGCCCAGCTTCTCCTTGCCGTCGATAACCTCGTTGAATATCAGCACGTTGTCGACGTAGATGTTTACTGAGGATGCGATGACGTTCGTCGCAAAGATCCTCAGGTTCTTGTCGACTTCGGCTCTCTGCTGGATCTTGTTGATCTCCGAGCCTTCAAGGCCTCCGTGGATGTAGATGCCGCCGTAGCTCGAGGCATACTTCTCGACCAGGCGCCTAGTCGGGAGGAAGACAAGCCACGATTCGTCGTGCGGCTGCGAATAAAGATAGAGCGACAGTTTCTTGAACATG
>JBGPFY010000125.1:0-3724 GCA_041483615.1 Nitrososphaeria archaeon
GAGAGTCCTGCTGATCTCCGCTTTGTTCGTCTCGATGCTCATGTTGTCATCGAGTATCACCCCTATCGTGTATACCGGCTCGACGTTCCACCTGAACGCCCTGAGGATCCTCGAGATTCTCATGGCCTCTTTCCTGTTTGCCTCTCCCTCCTGGATGTAGGATGACTTCGCCAAGAGCAACGTCTCCTCGTCCTTCTTCAGGGGCGCCACAATCGGAGCTGGCGCTTGCAAGGCGACCATCCGCTCGGCCGGTGGCTTCTTTTCGAGACGGGACGCCTTGGCCTTACGACGTCGAGGCTTTTCCCTTCGCGGAGCGACGGGCGGCTGCGGAGGTTCTGGAGCTGTCTCGTCTGGCGGCGGGATCTCAAACGGCGGAGGAATCTCTAATGCCCGAGGAACCTCAGCTGCCTGATGGATCTCGACCGGCGGCAGGCTCTCGGCTTCTTGGGGAATCTCGGCTTCTTGGGGAATGAGAGCTTCCTGAGGGGTCTCGGCGATCAGGCTCTCAATCGATGAGGCGACCGAGTCAACTGGGGGCGAAACTTCTTGCACTCGAGGCTCAATGTCCATGTCCTGGACCGGAGCGAACTTCTCGGGACGCTCCCATTCAAAGTGGACTACGTCGGGTTCCCATGTATAGACCAGGTTCCCGGCGTGGGGGTCTTCATACCGCCCGCTTCCGAGAAACTCTCTCATCTTCACGGCCTCCTCGAGCTTGAAGAGCAGGACGAACGGGTCCTTCCCGTCCGCCCTCAACCCGCTGACCTGGATGACGGGGGATCCGTCCACCGGAGACGGCCTTGCTTCGACTATCATCTTTTCGATCTGGACCAACTCGTCATTCCCGCCGACGGTGTCCTCTCGCTTTATTTCACTGCTAGCCTCCCACCCTTCTTGAAATTTCATCGTGGGTACGCTTCCGATTTCCTCCATTTTCGCCTCGGTGCGAACCTCCGGCACTTCCTCAGGTTCCGGAATAGGAATGTTCTCGACCATCTCTGTATTCATGTCATTGCGCGCCTCCGGCTCCTCCTGCGGACTCGCTGCGGGGAGGCTCTCGACGAGTTCCCTGTTAGCGTCGCTTCGGGCCTTCGGCTCTTCCCGAGGTTGCGATGTAAGGCCGCCTTCGACGAGGTCATGGCCCTCATGCTTGAGCCTGAAATACGCGACGCTCAGTTCCGAGTAGAAGGACTCCGTTACTCCGCATGTCCTGCAGCTGATGGAGAACTTCTTGGAGGTCAAGTGAAGGTAGTCGGGATTATCGTTTGACATCGACTGTCTCTTCCTGTAGGGGCGGTTCTCCAAGGGCTTTGGAGATCAACTCGCTGGCGGACGCGCTGACGCTGAAGCGGCAGCCATTCCTTTTGCTCTTCGCCGCGGTATAATCGATAAGCTGCATATATACTCGGTCGTCCAAGACGACGCTAATCTTCTTCATAACATCAGAGGGCATAATCAAACAACCATATTAGCAGATTTTCCAGTTTTCAGACAATTCTAGCGAGAAGTTCTGGAACCACGACAACCCGCCGTTTGATGAGCTATGCACAAGCGGTCGAGGTCGAGGGGGATTTTGAACTTAAAACGGTTTTGAACAAGTTCTTTGGTAATTTTTTGAAGCCAGGGTCGACGACTAACCCGGGCCACCGCGGTCTTCGTCAGCCTGTCGAGATCTCCTTTCGGAGCTTGGTGACTGCGGCGACAGGGTCGGCGCCATCTATCAGGAGTACGCCGACGAGGTTTGCCAGCTTATGCAATTCGTCCCCGCTGTATGGTGAAGCTATGACCACGAGCTTCGGGGACCTGACCTCGATTCCTTTCATTATTGCAGCAATGATCTGCCCTCGAGCGGACTCATCGTCGCTCCCCATCACGACGTCGACGGCGAACCCCTTCTCCCCGAGTCCGAGCAAGGCGGCCACCTCGTAGTCCGCTCCAGATGCCCCCTTCACGCGGCCCGGAGCCTCGACTTTCCAGCCTTCGAGCGGGAGCGATGCCTTCATGATGTCGATCATGGCCTTGGTCCTCTCCTCCGCCTTCATCCCGGTCTTCAGCTCTCGGAGCCTCTCCCGCGCGTCCGCGCTCCCCGAGAATGCCTTCTCAAACATCGGGAGCATGGTCCCGGCGTAATCCCCGCTGTTAGTCCAGATGGCCACGTCCCTCTCGTTCTTCCTGCCCACCACGTCGTCGAGGACCAGGGAGACCAGGACCTGGTCTTTGTCGGCCACGACCATCCTGCTCTTCGCGAAGTCGTCCGAGTGCCGGAGCTCGGCGGCGCGCATGACTGTTTCCGCAGCTTCGGCAGTCTGGTGGTCGCAGACGCTGATGACCCTCGCCTTTGCCCCTCGCTTCCTCGCCTCCTTGAGGCTCTCCGCGAGGCCTAGGAGGTGGAGCTGGGTGAGGTCGTTGCGGGTCAGGACCATTTCGAGGCTTTGGGTGGCACCGCCCACCAACCGGAGAACCTGTCCATAGATCTGCTCGCGCCCTTGCAGCATCCTGAAGCTGTACTCCTCTCGCTGCTTCCCAGACCGCGGGGCCATCGTCCTCCCTATCGAGACGACCTCGGCCCGGCCCTTCTCCATCTCCTCGAGCTTCTTCATCTGGCGGTCCATCATCATGGCCACGACCTGCTCGATCGGCTCGCCTGTGTATTTCACCGGGTTTCCCGGGGTCGCCAGGACGACGCCGGAGTCCGCCAGCCTCTTGATTATCCTGTAGGCCTCCATCCGCCGGATCTGGACCGCCTTCGCTATCTCCCCGGCGCTCTGTTGCCCGTGGGCGAGCAGGCTGAGGTACACGAGCGACTCCCTGTCCGAGAGGCCGTATTGCATGAGGAGTTTCTGGGCCCGTTCGTCCAACTGCGCCGGAAACGGGACGTCCGGTTGATAAGTCTACTTCTCGAAAAACGGTGGTCTAGGCCGCGCCTGCTTCGTCCTCTTGGGAGATGCGCCGCCTCCTCTTCACCACCCTTCTGACGCCGACGGCGATGACGGCCACCACGACCACGACCACCACGACGGGCAGCAGGGTGCCGACCAATCCTAGGCCTCCGGAGGTCGAGGTTCCCGTGTTCGCAGCCCCGGGCAGCACGACGAGTATGTTGGTGCCCGCGGTCTGGTTTCCGAGGAGGGGGTCCTCGACAAGTGCGGTTATCGTCGCGATGCCTTTCTGCTGCGGAATGTAAGTGTCGGTGAACCGGCCCGCCGAGTCCGTGACCCCGCTTGGTGGGCTGACGATACCTGACGACGCGGCCATGGTCACGCTCGCGCCTGCGAAGGGTGAGCCGAGGACGTCGACCTGGAGCAAAAGTGTTGCCCGGGTCCCCACCGCCGCCACGGGGACCGAGCTTGTCAGCGTGACCGAGACCGGGAGGGAGAGCTCCGTCAGGCTCGCGGTCGCGGAGGAGAGCCCGCGCCCGGACGCCGTGAGGACGCTCGAGCCTGGTCCCGAGGCCGTCAAGAGCGCCCAGGCGTAGTCACGCCCAGCCGGGATATCCAGCTGGATGGGTTTTGCAATCATGCTGCTGTTTGAGCCCGTGACCACCACCAGCGTGTCCTCCCGGGCGACGGCGGGAGACGAGTTCGAGTCCTGAAGCTGCACAGCGATGACGGCGTCTCCTCCTTGCCCTAGAGACTGGATGCCGCTCGCGGGGGCTATGTAGAACCCGAGGTGCGAGGGTGCCGGGCTCGTTGTGGTCATCGCGGTTGTCGACGGTTGGAAGCCC
>JBGPFY010000126.1:0-3688 GCA_041483615.1 Nitrososphaeria archaeon
CTACGCCCAGGTCGAAGAAGTAGAGGCTCCGTCCCTGAAGGAAATCCCCGTCTTGGTCTGCGTCTTCTCCGGAAGGACGGAGGAGAGTGGCGTCGTGAGCACTTCGAACTACAAGGCGAGGGAATATGGGGTCAAGTCGGGGATGCCCATCTCGCTTGCGAAGCGTCGCCTGGACGGGGTAGAGGCCGCCTTCATCCGCATGGACCATGGCAAGTACGAAGTGTACTCCGACCGAGTGATGGACACGATTCGAAGCCGAGTCGACGTCCTGGAGCAGGCCGGAATAGACGAGGCCTTCTTTGACGTTACAAAGAAGGCTGGAGGAGACTACGATGCCGCCGTGGCGTTGGCGCGGGAACTGAAGGACAGGATCTTCAGGGAAGAAAAGCTGAGTTGCTCCATAGGCATAGGGCCAAACAAGGTCGTTGCGAAAATAGCATCTGACTTCAAGAAGCCGAACGGGCTGACCGTGGTAAGGGAGGGCGAAGCCCTTGCTTTCCTGTCTCCCTTGCCGATTGACAGGATTTACGGCATCGGACCGAAGACCGCGAAGCTCCTCGAGGAGAACGGCATCACTAATGTCCCGGACTTGGCCGGCGCCGCGACCGAGAAGCTTGAAGACCTCTTCGGCAAGAAATTCGCCGTCTATCTCCACAAAGCGTCCAACGGCGTCGACGACGAACCGGTCGTCGCCAGGAGAGATATTTCTCAATTGAGCAGGATAATCACGCTGAAGAAGGATACGCACGACCTGAGCCAAATCGCTGCCGAGCTACTTCCGGCTCTGAAGGCCGTCCACGAGAAGCTGACCTCGAAGGACCTCTTCTTCAAGAACGTCTCAGCAATCGGAGTCTTCAAGGACCTCTCCCTCCACACCAGAAGCAAGACACTTGAGACGCCCACGAACGACTACTCAGTCCTCGAAAGGGAGGTCACGGACTTGTTCGGAGCGCTCCTGCGTGATGAGGGGGACATACGTCGGGCGGGAGTGCGCTTGAGCGAGCTTCAGGGCATGGCGGACCAGCGCTCGCTTACAGAGTTCACGAGTTGATGCGGGCAAGATGCCGGGAATCATCGAATCCAGAGAGGAGCTCGCTTCACGATTCGCCCGCCATTCGGGTGACCAGAGCCAGTTCGAGAAGGCGACAGAAACCGCATTCGGCGGTTGTGTCAAGAGGCACAAATTCCTCCCGAGCGGAAGATGCGTCTACACGGTCGTCGGGAGCAACGCCGATGAGTTCATAGACCCGGAGAAGTCGTTTTGCTCGTGCGAGTCCTATTTTTACGGCGTCCTGAGCACCAAGGTGAAGCATTGTTACCACATCCTGAGCTACAAAATAGCCGACGAGTCAGGGCTGATTCGAGAAGTTCGGTTCGACGACGAAGAGTATGACACGTTCATGGGGCTCCTCGCATCTGACGTGCTGAAATCACGGGAACTCAGGAAGCGATAGGAGCCACGGGAGGGAACAAAGGCTTTGGGTGCAAGCCCCGTATCCTACGGAGTAAGGTCATCAGGCGGTGGGTGTCGAGCGTCAGCTGAGGGGAGGTATTGGCTCTTGTCCCTTCTTCCGTACATACAGCCATGAAGCGTTGCATAATAATGGGCAGGACAGAAGAGACCCAGACAGAATCTACATTGCATCAGGGTCTTCGCTCTCTTTCCGCATTTCGCACACCTGATTTCTGGGGCGGAGGTTTGTCGTTTGCTCGAACTCCATGGCGCCTTCATGCCCTCTTTCTCCTTCGCTGAATGACTCTATCTCCCTTTCGGCTATTCAACAACGATGTGCCATGTGAAGAAAAGAGGATTGGAGCCACGGGAGGGATTTGAACCCTCGGCCTTCTGCTTACAAGGCAGCTGAGCCGAGAAGCTTACGTTCTCGTATGCTCTAGCCAGGCTGAGCTATCGTGGCCCGAGCATCCCCGTTTGGGAATCTGCTTATCTTCTTTCCGTCAGCGATTACATCCGACTAACCAAGGCCCTCTACCCGGGACATCTTGTTTCGTGTCGCGCCGGGTGGGCTCGGGACAAGTAAGAGCAGCTGCCTTGTGACATCCTCCCACGTCCTGCGAACGTGGGCTTGCAGCGGTCGGGCTTCCGCTTCTAGTTCCTGCTTCAACGGCCGAGCTTGCGGTCCCGGTTGTCCGGGGCGGCAGAGGTCCGGTCTCCACGGGTTTGAGTTTGGGCGCGGCCTGTCCAGGGTGCTCCTGAACATGCCGAGGACCGTCACGGTCCTTGTCCCGCCCTACCTGAAGGATTCCTCTCTTCAGCACAATCCGGCTGGCATTTCTGTCGCGGTCCAGGATCTTCCCGCAGCCTCCGCACGCGAACTGCCGCACGTCCAACGAGACCTTGTTCCGAGTTCCGCAGAAGCAGCATTCTTCGGTGCTGAACTGCGGCGGCACCTTCACGAGCGTCCTCCCTACCCGCGCCGCCTTGTACTCGGTGAATTGCACGAGCTTCCCCCAGGAGGCGTCTACGATCGACTTGGCTAGGCTCCGATTCCTCACCAAGTTCCGGATCCGAAGGTCTTCGAAGGCTATCAGGTCGTGATCCCTGACCAGCCTGGCGCTCAGCTTGTGGTGAAAGTCCCGCCTTTGGCCGGAGACCTTCGAGTACTGGGCCGCGAGCTTCAGCCTCGCCTTGACCCAGTTCTTCGAGCCGAGCCTCTTGTTCGACAGGTCCTTGTGGAGCCTGGCCAGCCTTCTCTCTGACTTCCTGAAGAACTTTCGGGGCTCGACCTTCTCCCCGTCGCTGCTGGTTATCAGCGATTTCAGGCCCAGATCGATACCCAACGGGGACGTCCAAGTCCGGGGGAGACGGGCATCGCCTAGTGGCACCGCGCTCTCGTAGACTAGGCAGGCGAACCATTTTCCGTCCGGCTCGCGCTTGACGGTGCAGGTCTTGAGCTTGGCAGCAACCGGGACCGGCCTGTGGACGACGACCTTGACGTCGCCGACTTTGGAAAGGGAGAGCTGGCTCCTTTGAGAGTCGAGCCTGACAGAGCCGTTGTATGCCTGCGGATAAGTAAACGATCCCCACTCTCTGTGCTTCTTGAACCTCGGAAGCCTGCCTTCGCCTCTGAAGAACTTCTTGAACGCCCTGTCCACCCTCCTCAGCACGTCCTGAAGGGTCTGCATGTACAGCGACCTCATCGCCGCGTTCTCCCTCGCTTCGGCGGTGAGCGTCAGACACTGTTGCCAGTAGGTCGTGGAGCGCCTCTCCTCCTCCCACCTCGCCTTCCTGTCCTCCAAGGCCATATTCCAAAGATGGCGACAACCCTCGACGACCTCGATCATCCTCTCCTCCTGCTTCCTGTTCGGGTAGAGCCTGAACTTGAAGGCGCCTTGGGCGATCAACTGGGTGCCAGCACCATCCTGGTCTTAAGCGCCAAGGCGGTCACGGCGTGCCACCCAGGCCTTGTAGTGCATCGCGAAGGGCGTCCATCGAGACCGATACGAAGTCGGCCCTGGTTAGCGGGTCAGCGAGCAGGTCCTGAAGCTTCTCCTCTTCCTCGTTCGGGGCCTCTATCACGGCTCCGCACATGATCCGCGGGAAAGACCGTTTGATTAACTGGAACCTGTAGTTCATGAACGCCGCCCTCCGGACGACTTCGGAGGCGCCCGCGCCCGTTCGCTTTTCACAACGGGTGCATTCGAGGACCACACCGTGCCCCAGAAATAC
>JBGPFY010000127.1:0-3687 GCA_041483615.1 Nitrososphaeria archaeon
CTGGTGACATTCAGAGACCATCCGAAGAGGGTATTCGAGAAGATAAAAGAGGAGACCGAGGCCGGAACGGAGACTGCGGACGTCGTCCTGGGTCCTCATTGGATGATTCTGAACCTCCAGCGCGCGGGGCTGCTCCGCGCATACGACTCGCCAGGGTTTGCGCAGTACCCCTCAGAGTTCTATGATGCGAAGGGCGGCTGGTGCGCGACGGCGCTCTCTCCGGTAGGAATGGCATACAACACCGACCTGGTAAAGGGAGCGGAAGCGCCGCGCACTCTCAACGATGCCACCGATTCGAAGTGGTCCGGAAAGCTCGCGGTTCACGAGATCACCAACAACGCAGAGGGGCAGATGGGTCTGACTTACCTAACCACTCTAAGAAGGGTCATGGGCAACAAAAAATGGGACGGACTGGTCGATAGGCTCTCCCAACTCACGACCACTGGCTACCAGTGCATGCCCGACATGGCGTTGAATATAGGGCTGGGGCACAGCTATCTGGGGTTCCCCGCGACGAGGGCGTGCGTCTCATACCAGGTGGAGATGCAAGAAATGCCAATCAAGCTGAAGATGCCGGAGGACGTGCCTTACATGGCGACCTTCGCACCGTCGGTCGGGCTCGTAAGGGGGAGCAAGAATCAAGAATGGGGCGAGAAGGCGTTCAATTTCGCTATCTCCGAAGACTGGCAGGCCAGAGTCGAGGGACTGGGAGGGAAGACCCCAGCGAGACCGGGCAGCGCGTCACAAGCTCTGCCGGCAGACAAAGAAATCGTCTACTTTCCCACGCTCGAGGACGCGGCCAATCTCGATGTTTGTCTCCGGGTGCTGAAGGCAAAGCTGCGACGTTCAACAGAGATTCTCGCTTCATCATGACAATGACAAAGCGGTCGGATGGGGAAGAACGGCCTTCCGCGAGGTAGATGGCCGACGAGCTCCAAGCTGTCCATCGCTTTCTGGACGGAAGAGTTCTTCAGACAGGCAGAAGATCTCCTCAACAACGACTCGAAGCTTACGGGAACGCTCGCCGGGATTGAGACGTCAATCCTTCTGAGATGTGACAATTGCGACGCCTCATTCGTGGTAACGCTGGCGTCGGGCCGTGTCTCCACGAAAAAAGCAGGCCCGCAAGACAAGACCGAGTTCACGCTTTCCGCCGGCTATGACGAATGGGTTAAGATTGCGGGCGGCGGGGAAAAAATCCAAAGAGAAATCGTCAGGGGAAAAGTGAAGTTCACGGGGTCGTGGCCGAAAATGCTCCTGTACATCAACAAGGTAGTGCGGTTGGAGAACGAGATGTTGGGAAAGATCGGCAGCATGGCGATACAGTACTGATCGAGCCCATTCAAGCCCTTCCGCGTTCTTCCGGGACGTTCAGGATGCAGTGTGGAAAGGAGGGACAGGTTCGAAAGTCGTGGCGCGGGGAATCTTGTTCGTTTACCGTTTGCCTGTGAGGATGTTGATCGCTCCGAGGAAGACGCTTACGATCATGACGAAGATGGAGACAGCCGCAGGGATGTCGGAGAACTCCATGGAGGCGCCTACGAAGACGCCGCCTACCTGCTGGTCGTGTACAAGCGAGGCGCCGACGTACCCAGCGAGGAAGAGGACGATGGATACCAAATAGATTGCCACCTCAGATAGGACAAGCTGCAGGAGGACCGACCTACGGTCGAAGAGCTCGCGCGAGAAGGAAGAGGGCGCGAAGCGATACATCACGCTCCAGGCGAGCATCCCCAGGACGCCGACGATGATGAAGAAGGTGTATGCCACCACGATGTATATCCCAGGCCATTCCGTAAGAAGTATCGGAAGCTCGAGGGAGGGCACGAGCATAGGGGCCGTGAAGGAGGCGGCGGCGAGCGCGTTGATGAGTGCGATGCGGCCGAAATAGCCTGAGGTCACTTCGTTGTTGACCGCAACATACCTAGGCCAGTCCGTTACGAGGCTGGCCAAGAAGAGGGCGATTCCCGCAGCGACCACCCCATACGATACAACCTGTGCTGGGGGGAGGTAGACCGCAGACATGAAGAACGATTCTTCCCCCAGGCCAAGAAGGAGAAAGTGCATGATGGCTCCGCTCGTCGCCAAAAGACCTCCCCAGACTGCGGTGTACCTGTTCATCAGCCAGCCTCTCGAGGAAGTCGTATTTACATCATTGACGGCCGGGGCCACAATATAGGCCGGCAAGGCCCCAAGGGCGCATCGCTATTTGTGAAACTCGTTTAGGAGGCGGGTTAGCCTGCTGGGACAGACCTTTGGGGCGCAGGAATACTTGCTGTCGTGGGGGAAGTTCTCCCTCCAATTTGCTATCGCCTCGCTGACGTACCGCTGGTCGAAGACCGTGAATTTGGCTATGCCCAGCGCCACGAGGTGCTCACGCAGCGTCCTGAATTTGCAGCACGGGTTTCCCTCGTTGTCGAAGGAAAGCCAAGAACAGTTTGGGAGGATTGACCAGCCGTTCTTCTCGAACTTCTCGCTAATTTGATCTGCCAACGCCGGCATTGACAGCAGGCCGCTGAAACGATAAGGCGTTTCCACCTAACCGATTAGGCAACAAGCGAAGATGGGAGCGCGTCGTGGTGGGCGACGCCAGGCGACGCCCGGGCAGGCCAATCTTGATACCTGAGCTGCCTAGCCTGCAGGTGGCACCGACGGCAGCACGAACCGCCAGGTCACAAGCGTGCCGACCAGGAAGCTGATTACAAGGAGGATGAAAAGCTCAGAGCCCAGCGAATTCATGTCGATGACTCCCGAACCCCCTGGAGTCTGCGTCACGGTGACGGTCTGGATTACGGCCGGACCTTGGGAGCCCGCTTGTGACTGTGACGTGCTGCTCGTCACTGTCGTGCTGCTCCCTCCAATAGTTGACGTCGCAGTCTGACCTCCGCCTTGGGAGACAGTACTTGTCGAAGTTGAAGTGGAGGTGGTTGAGCCCGATGACGTTGTCTGCGTGCTCGAAGTTGAAGTGGAGGTGGTTGAGCCCGATGACGTTGTCTGCGCGCTCGTGGATCGTGTTGTGCTGGTGGAGGAGGAAGTGATAACCAGCGGGTCTACCTCGATGGTCGCGCTCACCATCAAGGCGTGAATCGGACATTCTTCCGTATCGCAGTAGATGAAGAAAGTGCCGAGCTGGGAAGCAGTGAATGTCACCGTGGCAGTTGGATGGGTCGGATTGAGGTCTGCAGAATTAATATTGTAACCATCAATTGTGATGACGTGGTGATTGCTCGGCTTCGTGTCGCTAATTTGGGACTGGTCCATGATGAAGGTGATTGAGACCTTGTCGCCTTGGTTGACCACTATCGTCCCATTGTCGTCGAATCCCTTGGATGTTATCATTATGACAAAGGACTTCGCGGTCGGGGCCACTGCCGCGTTTGCAGTTTGCACGGTCAGGGACCCGGGAATGAAGGTGCTTGGAGAGCCGGGAACGAAGCTGTTGCTGTTGTATTCTTTCGAGGCGCCGACGCTCGTGAGTATGGTGCTCAGGGCAAGAACAACTGCGACCAAGAGCAGTGTACGCGCGAGAAATCCATGTCTTTTGTTCAAGACGGCGCACCTTCAGGACCGTCGGAATGGGACTCTGACTTCGCTGCGAAACCGACCCGAGAACTCCAGCGCAAGATAGAGGCACCCCAGAGTTATGCTCAAAGCCGCTACGAGCGAGGGGCTAGCGCTTGTCAAGGC
>JBGPFY010000128.1:0-3656 GCA_041483615.1 Nitrososphaeria archaeon
AGCTGCATCGCGGGGTCTTTCTGTAGGATGCGATGGATTGCGGCCAGTTCTTCGATGTGTTTGCGGTTCGGCCGAGGATGGAAGTCTCTGTATGTCGCAGGTTCAAGAGGTGTGTTCTTTCCGAATGGTGGCGGTTGCGCTTTTTCGCCTAACGCTTGACGAGTTAACTGATTATATTTATAGCATATTCTCGTCGAAGAGGCTGGAACATGCTCGACAGGCTGAGGGAGTCGCTGAGGGGCGTCCTGGCCTCGCTCGGGTCGGGGGCGTCCAAGATCATCCCCAGTCCGACAGCGTGGACCCTAATCGGGATGCTCTTTGCTTTCTTGGCGTTCATCTACTATGGGGGAGGCCATCCCGTCGAAGCGGGCATACTCGTGATCTTCTCCGGCTTCTTCGACGTGCTCGACGGAGCCGTGGCCCGCGCCACGGGTAAGACGAGCCAGCGCGGTGCCTTCCTCGACTCGACGTTGGACAGGATCTCCGAGACGGTCATCTACCTTGGAATCCTGGTTGGGAACTACGTCAGCCCGTTCTTTGTGCTCCTAGCGCTCTCGCTGAGCCTCCTCGTCAGCTACACGCGAGCGAAGGGCGATTCGCTCGGCGTGAACCTCGCAGGTGTAGGCGTCGGAGAGAGAAGCGAGAGGATGGTCGTGCTCGTAATCACCTCCTTGCTCTCGATTGTCGCCCTAGGAGTCCTCATCGTTGCCGTCCTCGCGCTTCTCACATTCGTCCAGAGGACGATTAAGGTCAGCAGGGCGCTGGGCCGTCCTCCCAATGTGGCCGAAGGCCCGCCGGTGCCGCCGGCGTGACGTAACTGCCCGTCTTGTAGCGGCCTCTAGAAGGTGTTCCGTCTCTCGGACTTGGCCCTGACCCTCACGATGCCATAATGCACCGAGCAGGAGACGCAATAGTATCTCACGGTTGTAGGCGCCGCGATGTAAGTTCCCGCCGCCCTCAGCTCCCTCGCGAGCAGGGGTTCGACCATGCTGAGCCGCGTGGTCACCTTCTTCGCCTTGTCCCTCGGGACGTGCGCGCCGCAATTGCTGCACGAAATAAAGCCGGAGCTGCCCTTCCCGCCTTTGGACCTTCCGCGGCTCTTTCTCTTCTTAGTCATTCCGATTACCGGAAAAGGCGCCTCAAGGGCCTGCTTAAAAGCTTGGGGCGCGCCGAAGAAGATGCCGGGCGCCAGCAAGTCTTAAGACGCTTCGAGAGTGGAGTGGAGGGAACAGGGTTGAATGTCCTCGTCGCCGGGTTCATCACCATCGACAAGATCGAGCTAAACCTGCGACAGATTACCTCTATAGGCGGCCCTCCTTGCTACGCTGGCCTCCTCTGCGCGAGGTTCGGGTTCGACGTCACGGCCCTCACGAAGATCGGGGCCGATTTTCCTGAGGAACAGATAGTCTGGCTGGCGCGGAATGGGCTCCAGCTCCGCGCGATGGACAGGAGCATCACCAAGAAGACGACCCGCTTCAAGCTCGTCAACAAGGGGAACGAGAGGTCCCTCTACTTGGTCGAGAGGTGCGAAGACCTGAGCGTGGAGCAGGTACCCGACAAACAGTTCAACGCCTCCCTCATCAGCCCCCTTGCGCACGAAATCTCGACGCAGGTGTTCGAGGAAGTGCGAAAGAGGTCTGACTTCTGCTTCCTCGACCCACAAGGGTTCGTCAGGCTGTTCGACGGCTCAGGGAGGGTCGCTGTCGACAGGTGGAATGACGAGAGGATACTGGGCAACGTCGACGCGCTGAAGATGGACCTCGAGGAGGCTAACGCACTCACCGGGAAGTCAGACGGCAAGGCCGCCCTCGTCAAGCTCTCCAAGAAGGTGCGGAAGGCGGTCGTGACCAGGGGGAGCGACTCCGCCCTCGTCCTCGAGGGCAACAAGATAACTCAGGTGGAGGTCCCGAAGGTGAAGGTGGTCGACAGCACCGGGGCGGGAGACATCTTCGCGGGCGCCCTGATAAGCTGCTTCTTGCGTTCGCGGGACTTCCTCTGGTCTTGTTGCTTCGGGATCGCGGCTTCCTCCCTGTCGCTGGACTCCATCGCGCTCAGCAAGATCGAGCTTCCTCGCAGCGTCGACCAGCAAGCCAGGAAGCTCTACAGTTCGGCCACGACTGTGGAGACGATTTGACCGCGCGCGAATAAATATCGCCAAGAAGTAACGAAGAGGGATGTTCGAGAGCGAGGCGGAACTCAGCCAGTTGCAAGGCCTCCTCGACAGAAGCATGAAGGATTCAGGAGCGCACTTGCGCTCGATTTTCAAACGCGAGCATTGGCTTTCCGCACGGCAGGTTTCGCTCTACCTTCAAGGGGTCGTCCAGGTGGCGGCTGCCACGGTGAACTCTCGCGGAGAACCGCGGGTTGCTCCGATAGATGCTGCCTTCTACCATGGAAGGTTTCACCTCTCCACCGACATCGGCTCGCTTCGGGCCAGGCACTTGTCGAAGAGGCCTGCGTTGAGTCTCACATACTTTGAAGGAGCGGACCCGGTCATCTTGGTGCATGGAAGGGCCGTATTCATCCCCAAAGACAAGCCAGAGTTCGCGGCCCTGGACTCGATATGGGTAAAGCAATACGGCAAGAGCATTTTGGAGCTATCTGGCAGCGTCCTGTTTATTCGGGTCGATCCGGTGAAGATGCTGGCCTATTCCTTCCATCCCGAACGATTTCTCGGAAACTGACGATTGGTTAGGCAGTGCTCAGTAGGCCTTTGCGAGGTAGGCGAGCTCGGTGCCCTTCATCCCGCACCAGGTGCAGGACGCCGCGTGCTTCTCCTGGATGTCTGCCCTCTTGCCGCGGACCTCATAGCCGCCGGTCTTGGCCTTTATCTCGGCAGCGCACTCCTCCCGTCCGCAGAAGGTGAACTTGATGAAGCCGCCGGTCCCCTTCGTCTCAGCCAAGAGTTCGTCCTTGGTCGCTGCCTCGCGGATGTTGGAGTTGAGCCACTCCCACCCCCTTCTCGAGAGCTCAGCGAGCATCTCCTTCTCGAGCGATGCCAGCCTGGGCAGAAGCG
The DNA here is from genome assembly GCA_041483615.1 of Nitrososphaeria archaeon. Classification (GTDB taxonomy): domain Archaea; phylum Thermoproteota; class Nitrososphaeria; order Nitrososphaerales; family Gagatemarchaeaceae; genus Gagatemarchaeum. The sequence continues at coordinate 3,017 of JBGPFY010000128.1, forward strand.
AATCTTCCGCGACGCTCTCCCGCTTCCTCGTGTCCCTGCGAGTGAGTGTCAGGACCCTGCTCTCGGCCTCCTTCGGGCCGACCTCGACCCTGACAGGCGCACCAAGCATCTCCCAGCGGTAGAACTTCTCCCCGGCGGTCTCCAGCCCGTCGTCCATCTTCGTCCTATACCCTGCCTGCGCGATCTTCGCGGCCAGGTCACGGGCGTACGAGAGGAGCCCGGGCTCGTTCCTGATGGGGACGACCACCACTTGGACGCTCGCGGCCTTGAACGGGAGGACCAGCCCGTAGTCGTCTCCGTGGACGGAGACCACCAGCGCGGCTATCCTCGAGACGCCCGGGCCGAAGCACGTCGACTCGGGCACGGCCTTTTCCCCCTTGGGAGAAAGGAAGGTCACCTCGAAGGGTTTGGTGAAGCGCTGACCAAGCAGGTGGGTGGTCGCAGACTGCAGGACCTGCCTGTCGGGCAGCGGGACGTCGTAGGCGAGGCTCCTCTCGGCCCCGGGGAACCTATCGAAGGGCTCCCTCTCTATCGGGAGGAAGGGGAGCGCGAACTCCTCGAAGGTCTTCTTCGTGATCTCAAGGTCCTCGGCGAGCTGCGCCTCGGCCTCCGCCCTCGTCGCGAAGACGTCATGCGACTC
>JBGPFY010000129.1:0-3614 GCA_041483615.1 Nitrososphaeria archaeon
CTCATACTGGCTCAGCAGAACCTGCTCTTGGAATCGGTGTCAGAGTCTCTTCCGGCAGCTACAAGGGAGCAAGTGAGGGGAATCGCAGGACGCTTCGGCCTTGAGAGACCTCCAGGCCGAGTGGGCGCAGGCGCCTGATGAAGGAAGGGCAAAATACCCTCGCGCTTGGTGGCATGACAATGAGCTCAGACAACGAAGAGGAGGAGGCGATTGTCCAGCAACGCGAGGTGGCGGCCGAGCCGGACGTGAAAGTCGTCGAGGAGGCAGAAGAAGAAGTGGACGAGCTCGAAGAAGAGGTGGAGGAAGAGACAGAGGAGAAGGAATCGGAGAGGATTGAAGACCGACTCGATGAAAAGCAGAGTGGCGCTCGCAGCCCCAAGGCGGCCAGAAGGCGTAGCAGCAAGAAGAAGGCCAAAGCGAAGAAGCATTCCACGAAGAAGGTCAAACGCAAACCCAGGTCGAAACGGCGGTGACGGACGCAAGAATCTCAATCGCGGTCGGGATCGCACCGCCCCTTGACTTTCGAAGTGCACTCGAGAAACATATGTTTGATACTTGCGTGAAAGGATAGCCAAACGTTTGCGAAATACTCAGCACACTTAAATATAGTTGAGCGAAACCCCCCGCCGACTTAACAACATGTCTGCATCAGGCGTGGCGCAAATTGAGGCCGTAGTCAGGAGGGAGAAGGTCCCTGACGTTGACAGGGCATTGAGGAACCTTGGGGTGAGCGGGATGACGATGGTCGAGGCCTGGGGGCGGGGAAGGGACAAGGTCATCACGACCTCGTATGTGAAGGGCAAGTGGACGTTCAGCACCGACGTAATTCATCGTGTGATCGTCAACGTGGTTGTCGACGAGAAGGACGTGGACAGAGTGGTCGACGCGATAGTAAAAAGTGCATCGACGAAGGCCGTCGGCGATGGGAAGATATTCGTCTACGCGATCGAGAGAGCGATAGACATCAGCACCGGGGAGGCCGACGATCATACCCTGGATCCCGCGCGGACAACCCAGAAGAGCACGAAGAAAGGCTAGCAAACCGGTCACGGGGACAGACTGAGCAACTTGGACGTCGCGCCCCACAGAGCGAGCGCCTTCTTCTCGTCGTAGGTCTCGTCAGAGGATTTCTTCGCGGCCTTGTTCTCGAAGTACTCGCCGGACACCTTCTCGACTTCGGGTGCGGACGCCAGGAAGACTGAAGTCTCCGCGCCTTCCTTCGCGCTCTTCAGGAAGGGTCTCAGCAGCGCAGGCGGGATCCGCAGGATGCTCGTCGCCACCACCCCTGGGTGGAGGCAGTTCGCGGTCACACCAGTCCCCCGAAGCCTCCTCGCGAGCTCGTATGTGAACATCACAAGGGCCAGTTTCGAGTTCGAATAGCCACCCCATCCCGAGGGAGTGGTCTTGTCCGCAATCGCGTTGAGGTCGATGTGTCCGCCGAAGTGCGCCACGGATGAGACGTTGACGATCCGGGATGGAGAGCCCGCCCTGAGGAGTTCGAGCAAGAGGTTCGTCAAGAGGAACGGGGCGAGGTAGTCCACGGCAAACGTGGTCTCGAACCCGTCGACCGTCTTGCCAGAGAGGCTGAAGAGTCCCGCATTGTTCACGAGCACGTGGAGCTCGCTGTAGCGACTCCGGACGTCGGCCGCGAGCCTCCGGACCTCCGCGAGGGAGGACAGGTCGCAGAGAAGGAGGTCGAGAGAATCGCTTCCCGCCTTCGCCGCAATCTCTCTTCTCGCCGCCTCGCCCTTGTCCTTGCTGCGGCAGACCATGACCACATTGGCTTTCATCCTTGCCAACCCGAGGGCCGTCTCCTTGCCTATCCCGGAGTTCGCCCCCGTGACGAGGCAAGTCTTGCCCTCGAGCATGAAGACTGCGGGAGAGTCCCCCTCCTTTAAGGAAAAACGCTGGCCGTTAGGCACTTGGCTTCCATGTGATGGCCATGATTCCGCCCACCGCTCCAAGCATGGCTCCAAGGAAGAACCCTCCCATCCCGAAGAGGCTGACCAGCGAGAAGACGAGTATCAATGTTCCCCATGTGGGCGTTCTTCCCGTCCCATTGTAGATCATGATCGCGCCGAGTAGCACGATGATTCCAGAGACAACTCCAATCGCTGCTAGGCCAAAGAACCACCCGCTGCCGTAGCCGCCCATCATCCCGTAGTATCCGTTCATCATCCCATAGTAGCCTCCCATCATCCCGCCGTAGTACCCCGGATTGGAGAAGCCCACCATCATCCCGCTCCCGCCGAGGATTAGCAAGCCTCCAATGAGCGAGACGACGAACGGTGCGACAGGTCTCTGTTCGGTTGGGGTAGTCATGAGTTATTCTATCTCCTCAATCAGTGGTCGAGTTCTCTGGCTATAAAGAAGAGGCACGATTTTCAAGCATGAGAACGACGTCAGAAGTCGGCTAGGCGTAGCATTTACTTCGGGTGGCCGTACTTGTGGGGGTCCTTGTCGAAGGTAGCCTTGCAGTTCGCAGAGCAGAAGTAGAACGTGTGGCCTTCGTGCTCAGACTTTAGCTTCGTCTTCTTCTCGTCCACCATCATCCCGCACACTGGATCCCTCATCATGACTCGGTCGACAGCGCGTGACTGGTCTCTCCTATATCAAAACTGGCCCTCATCCGTAAAAGCGGGGTTTAAGACCATCGGCACCCTCGGTCGAATCATGGCCAAAGACCCCGTCTGTGGGATGTACGTCGACGAGTCCACAGCGGAGCTGAAGGCCGAGGTCAGAGGGGTCACCTACTATTTCTGCTCCGAAAACTGCATGCGCGAGTTCTTGGCGCCCGAGAACGAGCTGCGGAAGCTCAAGGTCCAGGTCGCGGCCGCGGCGCTGCTTTCACTCCCGATACTTATCTTCACCTACGTCCCTCTGGTGCCCGCGCAGTCTTCCAACTACATCCTCTTCGTTCTCGAGACGCCGATTCAGTTCATCGTTGGATGGCGGTTCTACAGGGGGACTTACGACAGCATCAAGAACAGGATGGGGAACATGGACGTGCTAATCGCGCTCGGCACGTCGGCGGCCTGGGCATACTCCGCGGTAGTCACGTTCGCTCCGGGCTTCTTTCCCTTCTCCGGCGTCTATTTCGACACGTCGGCCGTCATAATCACCCTGATACTGGCCGGCCGATTCCTTGAGCACGTGACGAAGAGCAGAGCCTCTGCCGCGGTCCGGAAGCTTGTTGACCTTCAGCCGACACTGGCCCATAGGATTGACGAGAATGGCACAGAGATTGACGTGCCCATCGAGCAGGTCAAGGTCGGAGACTTGCTGGTCGTCAGGCCAGGCGAGAAGCTGCCCGTGGACGCAATAATCGTAGAGGGCAGGTCGGCCATCGATGAATCCATGATTACTGGCGAGAGCATCCCCGCCGAGAAGTCAGTGGGGAACGAGGTGATAGGAGCGACAATCAACAGGTCCGGCCTTTTGAAGCTGAGAGCGGACAAGGTAGGCCAAGATACCGCCCTCGCCCAGATTGTCAAGCTCGTCGAGGAGGCGCAGGTCGGAAGAGCGCCCATTCAGCGCTTGGCCGACAAGATCGCATCGTATTTCGTCCCCGTCGTCATTGCAGCGGCTACGGTGGCAGGCCTATTATGGTATTA
>JBGPFY010000130.1:0-3588 GCA_041483615.1 Nitrososphaeria archaeon
CTCCCGCTCGAGTCGGCAGTGAAGGTTCCGAGGTATAATCCGGGTGGTGTCTCCTCGCGATCGCCGGCGTACCCGCAATCGACCGTCCCAACGGGCACCATGCAGACGGTGTAAGTGGTCGACGGGGCATACCCGCTTCCAGTCAGGGTCACCTTCTGCTGCGCGACCACGCTTACCGCGCCCATCGACAGCATGGGCGACTCGACGATGAGCGGAGCCGAGACAAGAAACACGTCCTTGCCGTCGGGAACGACCCAGAGGAGATATTCCCCGCCGAAGAGGTCGGGCAAGGTCACCTTGGTTCCCGTTGGGATGTTGCCGGCAGGGTCGGCGATGAAGCTGCCCAATGAGGCGAACGCGCCGATCGCCGTGGAGTAGCCTGCCGAAGTGTACTCGAACCCGCACCCCGTCTTTCCGAGGGCGCCGACGCACACCTGGTAACGAACTCCCGGGACGTAACCGCTTCCTGACAGAGTCACGGCCGCGCCCGAAGGCCCCTTGGCCGGACTAGCAGACAGCGAGGCCGAAGTTGGGATGGGAGCAATCGAAGTCGCGGAGCTCACCTCCGTCGAGCGGAGAACGTAGACCAGTATGGCTCCCTGCTGGCTCGCCGTCGAGGGGGCCGCCACGTATGTTGTGCCGAACTCGGGCACGAAGAGCGACGTCCGCGCGCCGGGGCTAGTGGCAACCGTCTGGACAAGGCTGTAACGACCGACGTCGGTCTGCCTGATTACTTCGAAGGAGCCCTGCCCGCACGACACGTACACCAGCCCGTGGGCCGAGTCATAGAAGACATCGTCCGGGTCGCCCGCGATTGTCACGTTCGCAACCGCCCTCAATGATGGCGTCGAGGTGTCGAGCACCATGAGCGATGGAGGGCTCCTCGTGGCGACGAAAAGCCTGCTATGAATCTCGTCGAGCGCCATCGGGAAGTTGCTCCCACTCATCGATCGACTCAGGATGGACTTGCCCGTGATCTTGTCGATAGCGACTATGAGGTTGGCGCTGGGGACGTTCACGTAGATTGCGCGGCCATCGGCCTCGACCTGGAAGGATTCCGGGTGGGCTGGTAGGCTACTGGTCATGACCACAGAGTTCGAAGTCGTGTTTATCGCGGCTATTCCTCCCGAACCGTACCCGACGTAGAGGAGCTTTGTGCCAGGGTCATAGCGCATGTTATCGGCGTCGCCTGGCAGGGTGATCTTTCCAGCCGGGGCGAACGAATTTCCCTCGAAGACGTCGACCACGCCGTCTCCGGCGTTGCTGACGAACAATCGTCCCGCATCGGCAACCCACGCGACTCCTTGCGGGCCGTCAAAACCACCGATAGAGCGGACCAGCTGGCCCGATTTGATGTCGACTATCCCCACGGTGTTGTTCCCGTAGCCGGCGACGAATAGCAGTCCGCGAGGCAAGTCGACCGACATGTGATCTATCCGCCCCTGAGTCGACGGGAGCGGTATCGTCCTCGAAAGCGTCATCAGCGAACCTGATGAAACACTCTGGGTCTGCGCAGAACTGCTTTGGTCTCGACTACCGGTCTGCGCCTTTGGCCCCGCATAAGATGGGATCACAATGCCGAAGATGATTGCCACAAGAGCCACAAACAAGAGGACAATCAAGAGCAATGGTTTTCTGGATTTGCGGACGTTCAAGAAATCTCCCCTCGCTACATGCCCAATTCCAATCCTCTCGCTCTTAGCCGGCTCGCGCGGTCTCGTCAGCGCCGAGCGAGGCCGGAAGCCACTCGATCTCCATGTGAATCTCCAGTTTTTTGTCTTCCTTGGCGTAAAGGAACTTGAATCTCAGCGGCTCTGTCGGCTCGATCGTCACAGGCTTCTCAAGAGGAAACAGCTTGGACAGCTCGAAGCCCTCCTTCTTCCCGACTGCCGACCCCAACTCCCCTAGAATCCTCGCCAGCTCATTCGCATCCATCTCCTTCTTGTATCGAGCTATCGATTCATGGACTTCCCTGTAGGTCTCGAGCACCTCTGTCATCTTGGTCCAATAAGTCATAGACTGGGAGAGTTCAGTCTCCCCGCTGCTGGTCAGCGCGTAGTGCTTTCGGTCAGGAACCTCTTCCCTAAACTCGATGCGGCTCGTGACAAACCCGTTAGTCTCGAGCTTTTCCAGCGCTGGATATATCGTGCCCGTCTTGGGTTTCCAGTAGCCCGAGAACCGCCTCTCGAGCTCTCTGATAATCTCGTATCCATACATGGGTCTCTCGGATAGCAGCAGCAGCAGCCAGAGGGACACCGCCCCAACCTTCATTCCCCTCGGCATTATCCTCGACATGTTCGCCCAGCCTTGTTCTGCAAGCAAACGCCCCTATATTACTGGAGGATCGGCCGTTGCTCCCAGCCCGCTAGCTCCTTCCGACTCCGTAGACGCCTACCTCTGCCGGCTGGCTTTGATTCTGGGGAATCGCAACATAGAGTCGCCCCAGTTGCGGGACGAATAGAGATGTACCGGCTCCAACTCCGGTGGGCGTGTTGCCTTCGATTTGGTAATGGTCGGGGTCGGTCTGTCTGAAAACGTAGGTGAAACCTTGACGTGATGAAACATACAGGCATCCGTCAGGATTGTAGAAGATGTCATCCGGACCCTGCCCGACGCCAATCGTGTTCACCAAGCGTCCGGTAGCCGTGTCGTAGACGAGGACTTCCGCGGGTTGGCGGGCGCCAATGAATAGTCTGTGGTGGGCTTCGTCGAGCGTCATCGGGAAATTCGACGAGACGTCCAAGGGCAGGGGCCATCTTGCGATAATTGAGCTCGTATCCCTGTCTATCACTGCGACATAGCCGCCCGCCGGCACGTTCACGAACATCTTAGTGTCGTTGCGATCGAGCTGGAAGGATTCTGGATGGCCTGCCACGCTGACCGAGCTGATTTGCTGCCCGGTGGTGACGTTCAAAGACGCTATCCCCCCATTGCCGTACCCCACGTAGACCACCCCGTGCGAATCATACCTTATGTTGTCCGCGTCGGAGGAGAGTTGCACGGCCTGTATGACTTGGAGGGTAGCAGGATCGAGAATGTCAACCACGCCGCTCCCCCCGTTGGTGACAAAGAGCTTGTTGGCCGAGGGGACGAACAAGACCCCCTGGGGCTGCTGCAAGCCAGAGACGCTGCGGACAAACTTTCCCTGATTTAGGTCCACTTCCGCGAGCGAATCATTTCCGAGCATTGCGATGAACAGCCTGTGATTGGCAACATCGACATCCATGTGGTCTATTCGACCGGAGGCGTTGGGTAGCGTGATAGTCTGGACAAGTGAGACCCCACAAGCGCCATTCGAGGCCCGCGTGCCGCCGCCGAACATGCTGAGCGCGAAACTCGAGACCGCAACCAGAATGATTGATGCGACCAGAAAAAGCGTCAACGTCTTGCGTTTCATAGGGGTCAAGATGTCCCGATATCAAGGTGAGCGGTCAGTCAATGTTCGGCTCAAAAATGGGTATCATGCCGTCACTATGATCTCGCCGGTTATGCCCTCGTCCTGAGAATCGATATACCTGTACACCCCAGGCTGCAAGAACGTGTGTTTCCACACGTCGTACGTGCCGATTAGCCCCGACGACACACCGA
>JBGPFY010000131.1:0-3509 GCA_041483615.1 Nitrososphaeria archaeon
GAATACTGGGGCCTTGTCGACGCGGACAGCAACAGGACGAGGAGCGAATACACCGGGCTCATGCGCTACAAGATGGCCCAGTACCACCGCCACAAGATCAGGTTCGTGTCGCTCTATCCTTCGGACCTCGGGCGCCTGGACCAGGCGTTCCGGAGAAAGCTGCTCGAAGTTACCGGGAAAGAGCTCCCCGTGCCAGGATAACAGCCTCCGCCCGGCGCAATGCCTCAGATATTTTAGGCCGAATGTGCGGCTCCCCAAGGGTGCGGCCCGAAATCAATGCCGACGCAGAACCCGTCCTGCGGCGTGAGGCAGGCCTGTTCCAGGTAATCGCGTACGGAGTCGGCAACATAATAGGGGCCGGGATTTACGTCCTGGTCGGAGACGCTGCCGGCCTCGCCGGCGGGGCGGTCTGGCTCGCATTCCTCGTGGGCGCGGTAGTCGCGCTCTTCACCGGCCTGTCATACGCGGAGCTCGCCGCGACATACCCAAAGGCCGCGTCCGAGTACGTCTTCCTGGGAAGGGCCTATGGGAACAGATCCCTCTCCTTCCTCACGCAATGGATGATGCTGGTCACCGAGGTGGTCGCGGCCGCCGCGGTGGCGCTGGGCTTCGCAGGCTACCTTTCGAACGTCGTGCAAGTCCCGCTCATCCCGACGGCGGCCGCGCTCTTGATCCTCTTGACGGTCGTCGCGTTGACAGGGATCAAGCAGTCGCTGAAGGTCAACACGGTCCTCAGCATGGTGGCCATCGGCGGCCTCATCGTCGTCGTCGGATCGGGGATCGGGAAAATCGGGTCGACCGGGTCGGCCTCGTACGTCGCCTCCCCCAACGGGATTCCCGGGATCCTCGCGGCCACGGTCCTAGTCTTCTTCGCGTACATCGGGTTCGACAACATCTCGAACCTCTCCGAGGAGACGAAGGAACCCGAGAAGACAATCCCGAGGGCGCTCCTCGCCTCTCTGGCGCTCTCCACCGTCCTGTACGTCCTGGTCGGCCTTGCATCGGTGAGCCTCGTCCCTTGGCAAGAGCTGGCAGTTTCGGAGGCGCCCCTTGCCCTCGCCGTGGCGTCAGTCCTGGGACCGTCCGGTTCCGACCTCCTGACGATCGCAGCGCTGCTGACCACCCTCAATACGGTCCTGGTCCTTCTCCTTGTCAGCTCCAGGATAATCTACGGGCTCGGGCGCGAGGGCGCGCTCCCGAGGCCCCTCGGATGGGTCAGCAAGAGGACGCGGGCGCCGGTCGTCGCCTCCATTGTGACGCTGGCGATAGCGCTGGCGGTCCTCCCGTTGGGCCAGATCGGCGCGATAGCGAAGGTGACGAGCTTCGGGTCCCTCCTAACCTTCGCGCTGGTGAACCTCGCCCTCCTTCATCTGCGGCGCGTAGCACCACACCTGTCCAGGCCTTTCAAGGTCCCTCTGAGCGTCGGGTGGGTCTCGGTGACCGGGTTGCTCGGCCTCGTCTCATGTCTGGCGCTGCTCACCCAGTTCGACTGGCTCAGCGTCGTCCTCGGCCTGTGCCTTCCGCTGTCCGGGATGCTGCTCGACTTTGCCATGAGGGGGAAGCGCGCCATCGCCACCGTGGATGCTTCCCTCCACCAGCCCCACGAACGCGAAGGCATGTGAAAGAACGAAAGGGCAGTGTTCTCGGCAGACTTTCTTTGCTTAAGTGGCGGCGGCACGACCTACGGGCGAGCAGCCTTGAACGAGCCCGATGGAGAGTCTGAGGCACGCGTCCAAGAGATAATGTCTGCTCGAGTCCTGACGGTGGACGCGAGGGCCTCTGTCAAGGAGGTGGCGGCGCTTATGTCAAAGAAGGCGCACGGGTGCGTGCTGGTGGTGGAAGGCGACCGCGCGATCGGCATAATCACCGAGAGAGACATCGTGCGCCAGATAGCCTCCGAAGGTATCGACCCCTCCAAGGTCCGCGCCGCCGACATAATGTCGACTCCTGTCGTCACGATTCCTGTGGAGTCCACCATCTTGGAGGCCGCCGAGCGGATGAGCGCCTATGGCATCAGGAGGATTGTCGTCGTGCATGAAGACCGCGCCTTGGCAGGCCTCTTGACGGCAGGCGACCTTGCAAAGTGGCTGGCGAAGCAAAAGAATTACTCAGATTCCGCGCTCAATGCCATCGCGAGGATGAAGAAGGCTGGAACAGGAGGACCCTACGGGTAGACCCACTCCGGGACCTGAGAATGATTGAGTTTTCACGCCTAGCGAAACGGGAGGATTGGCCACATGGCGCTTTGCCTTATTGGCTCGGGCCCACGCTTATGCTTGGTCCCGCATCTCCGCCTGTGCCTGGAGAATTTCTTGTCGCTGATCAGCTTCCCGCACTTTGGACATACGGGCATCAATCATCGGTCACCAAAGTGCCCCGCCTGCTAATACGCCTTTGTCACACCAGTATCACGGACGAGACAGTCGGTCGCTACCGAGACTTGGCGCTGAGGTTTGTGAATCCCAGACTGCTGTAAACGACATAGTAGGCGAGTGCGACGACGTATATCGCGACGCTGATTCTGGTGTCCACAAAAGAAAACGCTATGGCCACTGAGTAGATCAACGTTCCCAGCCGCCAACGCTTGATGATTCGTCCGATGAGCGCTCCATCTTCTCCTTGCGCGACGAGCATCTTCTCTCTTACGGCATATGACAGGAAGGCATGCATTGAAAGTGAAATGGCCACGATGTTTGCGCCGTATATCACTACTGGCAGTTGTATCAGGGGATACCTCCCGAGCAAGGCGGTCGAGAATGGGACGAACCCGACCATGAGAAGGAAGAGGATGTTCAGCCAGAGGAGGGGCCGGTTCATCCTCGATATGAAATGGAAGACGTTGTGATGGCTCACCCACATGACAGCGAGTAACAGAAAGCTGAGCAAGTAGCCGAGGATGTCGGGGGCCAATCCCTCGAGTGCCACAAACACGTCGAAGTTGAGCTCCGAGCTCGTCAGGGGACCGGTGACGACTGGCACGCTAAGGGTTAGCACAAGAACCGTCATTACCGTCGCGAAGATGCCGTCCGTAAGACCCTCGACCCTTCCCTTACTCAGACCCGGTAGCGCGTCCGTCGAATGAGAACTCATCTCTATTCCGCCGGGAGCTATGCCAGCGTTTGATAAACTGTGCAGAATGAGGCGAAAGGCGCCGAGGCTTGATCGTAATCCAAGCCGCTCCGACGTCGTTAACATGGGCGTCAAGATGACGCTGCGCGACTCGACGCCGCCTCAATTTGCAGAGGCAGCTTTGCTATCCTACTTTCGGATTCGGGCGTCGAAACGCACCCTTGACAGACAGATGGAGAAAGAATCGACTTGATTGACCAATGAAAGATTAACTAGGCGACAGGGTTGGGACAAATTCGATGGGGGGACGTAGCCTAGACAGGCATGGCAACAGGCTCCAGTGGTCAAACGACAAAAGGTTTGATGACACGCTTGCGTGGATGATTTCCCATCGGAGCGGCGATACCTGTGGATCGTGAGTTCAAGTCTCACCGTCCCCA
>JBGPFY010000132.1:0-3475 GCA_041483615.1 Nitrososphaeria archaeon
ACGCTCGAAGAACTACTGGCGGAAAAGATAGAGTCGTTCAAGCGTGCGGCCTTGACGTCGCAGCCAGCCTAGCCCGGCAGCCTGGCGCGCTATCTCGATGAGAGGACTCTTCTCAGGACGGCCTTGCCGCTGAGCATCCCGATAGAACCCCTTGACGCGTCCTTCTCGGTGAACCTGCACGACCCTCCCTCCGCCGACAGCTTCCCCTCGGCAATGAGCAATGGCACCGGGTCGGCTGAATGCATCTTGATGACGCAGGGAGTGGCATGGTCGCATGATACCGCGAGGGTGGTCCCGTCAGGCAACATGTCGCTGACCGGGGAGAAGAACTCCTTGTCAATCGTCTCGATGTTCCTCCTCTTCCCGAGGGCGTCTCCGTCATGGCCGAACTCGTCTGGGCCCTTGATGTGCGCATAGACCACCGACCCTTCCTTCATCTCCCTCTTGAAGAGCTTCGCCTTCCCGGCAAGGTCCGCAGGATCGCCTACCTTCACCATCTTCATCTTGAGAAGCATCGCTATCCCCACCTCGGCGGGCATCTCCACGAGCGCCACGCCCTTGTAATGGTGCTTCTCCTCGAATGATGGAAGCTTGGGGATGAACGAGCCCGCGTCCCTGAACAGGAGCAGGTTCGCCGCCTTCTTTCCGTTCCTCCTCCTCTCGTGGTTGACCTTGGCCGCATCCAATATCTTCATCGCCTGAGAGGAGAACATGTTGACCAGCTCTGCCGCCCTCCTGGAAGGAGCCGTCCTCTCGAGGGGCTTGCAGATTTGGATGGCTTCTACATCCTTCGCCTCCTTCGCCGCGCCGAACCCCTTCATGCGCGCATAGCCTGGGTCGGTGTTAGATATCTCGGCCGAGAGGGGACCATTCGCCCTGATGACCAGCACCGCCCTGTGGCCTATCGTGCTCCTAAAGTCGAATTCTGCGTCCGTGAGCTTCACTCCCTTGAGTTCGGCCTCCAAGGTCTTTGCGTCTCCACCGGACATGTCCCTTCCCGCCCGCCTATCGGTGATCTTCCCGTCGGACGCCGTCGCGAAATTTGCCCTGAGCGCCAGATCGCCGTTCTTCACGTCTATCCCTGCTCCGATGGACTCGATTACCCCTCGTCCCGGATACCCCTTCTCGAAGGCATAGCCGAGCATGTTGAAGACGGCGATGTCCGATTCCGGCGAAATCCCCTTCCCCACCGTTATCACACGGCCCATATTCCCCTTCCGCGCGATCTTGTCTAGGTTGGGAGTGTTTGCCACCTCGAGGGGGGTCGAATAGTTGAGGGAAGGCACGGGCCTGTCACTGCAGCCGTCAAGAAGGATGTAGCCGACCTTCTTCACGCGGCGCTCGCACCCTTATGGCGTCTTCGGACCAATAATTTTTCGCTTGCCTTGGCCGGCGCATTTATCCCGAATATAACCTTGCACCGCGCACGAGGACGAGTAGGCAAGGCTCGCCGGGCATTCGCTGATTGTCCGGCCGGAGTGGACCTGGAAGAGATTTCGAGTGCGGAGAGGTAATATATCGTTCAGAACGAGACATGTGCCATCAATGGTCGAGATAAGGAAGGATTACTTCACGGACAAGCTGTCTGTGGTCGCTTCCGATAGGGGGGCTCGCTCCCAGTTCAAGTCGTTCTCAGACCATGGCGCGAAGTGCCCCTTCTGTCCGGGCAACGAAGAGATGACTCCTCAGGCCGACCTCGTGCTCGTCAAGATGGGGGATACGCTCGTCAAGCAGACAGACACAGAGGGAGACCCAGTGCGCGGCTGGGTCGTGCGCGTGTTTCCTGATAAGTTTCCGATAGTCACGCCAAACGCCCCGCCGTCCTACGGCGAGGCCCCTCACTACAGCGAGCCGGCGATAGGGTACCATTACATTATGGTCGCGACGCCGAAGCACGACATGACCTTCAACAAGATCGACATCGACCAGTGGACCAACGTCTTGGCGACTCTCCAGGACAGGACACGGTGGCTCTATGCCCAGCGCGGCGTCGGCTACGTGGCCATCTTCATCAATCAGGGCAAGGTCGCGGGGTCGACGGTGGACCATCCCCACATACAGTTGATAACCATCCCGAGGTTGCCTCCGGTCGTCGAGTCAGAGGCGGTCACCGTCCAAAACTCGCTCAACGAGCTGGGAATCTGCCCGATGTGCCAGGTCGTCGCGGCCGAGACAGGGGGGCCTAGGCAGATTCTCTCGACGGAGTTCTTCATCGCGTTCGCGCCTTGGGTCTCGGCTCATTCCTACGAGTTCTGGATTTACCCGAAACGTCATCAGACCAGCATGCTGAAGCTCTCCCAAAAGGAGCTGATGGACCTGGCCCTCATCCTCAGGGCAACCTTGGGCGGAATGTCGAAGGTCCTCGGAGACTGCAGCTTCAACCTCGTCGTGCACAACTCCTCCGAGAAGAAGACGACCAAGCAGATACACTGGCACTTCGAGGTCTACCCACGGGTCTCCAACTGGTCAGGGCTGGAGCTGGGATCGGGGGTCTTCGTCAACGAGGTCTCGCCAGAGGCAGCGGCCGACCAGCTGGGAGCCGCGAGCAGAAGGGAACTCGCCCACCTCGTCGGCATCACTTGAGCGCGGCTAGAGACCTGCGACCGTCGACTTTAGCCTGTCAATCAGCTTGATGTTCAGGGGGTCCACGCCGCGGATTATCGCCGCGTAGTATGTGGCGAAGTCGACCGTGTAGTCCAGGGTCACGAGCTGGGCGAGGTTCCCCTTGCCCTTCCCCCAAATCTCAAGGCTCCTTATCCCCTTCATCCCGAGGATGTCTATGAAAGAGTCGAGCCTCACTCTCGTGTACTTTGGCTCTGCGGTGTGGCGAAGGAATATCGGCACCATCTTCCGCTCGGGGGTCTCCCATGACTCCACCTCGTTGTGGAAGAGCTCCGGCGCATAGGCCCAGTCCGCGATCATCTTGGCGTTCTCGTTGAGGCACGTCTTGAAGCGCTCGGCGACGCCCTTGGTGACCGACGAGCCGTAGATCTTGGGGAACGTCCCGGGCGGCGCGACGAGGTGGGCGCATTGTTTAGAGGGGTTCTGGGACGTGGGGGAGCTCGACGCGAGCGAGGGCGCGACCTTCTTCATGCACTCGATGGCCTCTTTCACCTCGCGCCACTTCTTCTCTCCGACCAGGCCCGCGCTACGCAGCGCAGCGATGGCCGCGAACAGGACGTGCGGCAACGAATACCGCGGCGCCATCTCGATTGGGATCGTTATGTGGGGGATCTTCAGCTCCATCGCGAGCTGCTGGAGCTTGCCTCCTGACGAGATTGCGACCATCGTGGCCTTCTTTGTCGCGAGCCTTCTCATGAGCAAGAGGGTCTCCTCGGTGCTTCCTGACGTGCTGCAGACCAGCACGAAGGCCCTTGAGAGGTTGACCTTGGGCAGGAACCCCTTGAACACCGTCACCTCCACGCCTCCGGAGGCAAGAAACCAGTCCGCGATTATGTCACCCGCGGAGGCAGAG
>JBGPFY010000133.1:0-3455 GCA_041483615.1 Nitrososphaeria archaeon
CGATCGGAAACTTTGAATCGACTTCGAGCGACTTTTGATACTGGTCGATGGCTTCGTCGTATCGTCTAGCAAGGTAGAGGTCCCTCGCCGTGTCGGTCAAGATTATCATCGAGAGAGGGTCGAGTGCCATCGCCCGTCTTACTTCGACCAGGGACTCGTCAAATCTGCCGAAGGCGACGTGGTGGGTCGCACGCCACATGTGCGCGGTGGCGTAGCTCGGGTTCAGCTCCAGAGCCCGGTCCATCTCGGAACCTGCCCTCGCCCAGTCGAGATAGTGCTGCATCAAGGTCTCGCCGATGGAGGCGTGCGCCTCAGCAAGATTGTCGTCGAGCGCCAACGCCTTCTCCGCCAACTCTCTGGCTCTCGGATACACAACCGTAGGCCTTCTGTAGCCGTAATACCCGAGGATGCTGTAGCAATCGGCCAGGCCAACGTACGCCAGGGCGTATTGCGGGTCCCTCGCTATCGCCTCTTCGAAGTACTTGATGGCCCTGTTCACCCCGTCCTCTGACCTGGAGTTCCATTGATACCTTCCCTTGAGGTAGAGCGCATGCGCGTCGACGTTCGTGGTCTGCTGCCGCAGTATCGCAGAGGTCTCAACGACGCCCAACTTCACCGCGAGCGCCCGGGCGACATGCTGCGCGATTTCGGTCTGGACCGAGAAGATGTCGCTCAATTCGCGGTCGAATGTATCACCCCACAGCCGTTCCTCGCTTTGCGTGTCAATCAGCTGTATTGTGATTCTTACCCTGTTGCTCGATCTCCTGACGCTTCCCTCTGTCAGGGAGCCCACCTTCAACTCCTGGCCTATTCTGCTCACCGTGATCTTCTCTCCCTTGAATCTCATGGCAGAGGTCCGCGCCACCACCCTGAGTCCGCTTATCTTCGAGAGCACCGTGATGAGCTCCTCGGTCATCCCGTCCGCGAAATACTCGTCTCCGGGATCCGGACTCATGTTCGCGAAAGGCAGCACAGCAATCTTCTTCTTGTCGAGAAGAGACGATTCCAAAGGGATTGCCTTCTCTCCCTCCCATGGCATCACCATCTTGTACACCTCGAAAGGGACGCTCACGTTCTTCAGGGTCCTGAAGCCGAGAGTCGCCATTGGGAGTTCGAACTTGTTTTGGACATGGTCGAAGACCTGACGGGTGACGCAGACTCCCCCTTCCTCTGCGAGGGGCTCAATCCTCGATGCGACGTTCACCGCATCCCCTGAAATGTCCTCTTCCGACTCTACCACATCGCCCAAGTGCACGCCTATCCTCATGCGAAGCTTCTGCTCCAAGGGTAGAGAGAAGTTCAGCTCTCTCGTCGCTCGCTGGATTTCATAAGCACACTTCACCGCATCTAGCGCGCTCGGAAACGCGACAAGGAATGCATCTCCCATCGTTTTTACCTCCCTACCGTTGTGTTTCTCAAGGATTGGTCTTACCAACCTCCTTTGCTCCTCCAACAGGGCGAGCGAGAGCGACTCGTTGCGCTGGCCGAGGGCGGTGTAACCGACCATGTCGGTGAACATTATTGCGGCCAGTCTCCGCTGAGCTTGGGGCAACCCGGTCGCTCGCCCTAATCTACACGTCGCCGATAAATCCATTGTGCGGCCTTCTTCACGACCCGGCACCGGCATCAATACAGGAGATTGGGAAGCGCGAGGGGACCAAGCCAGGAGAGCTCGCCGAATCAAAACTGAAGTTTCATTTGGAGGCCCGTTCCCTTTCTCTTGCCTCGTTCTTCTTCATCTGGGCCTTGACGAGTTTCTTGATTAGCGGTATTGGAAGCTTTTCGTCCAGGGGAAAACGGACGGTCGCTCCGGCGGCGTAGTACCCTGCCAACTCCTTCTTGTGTTCCTCGACGACCGGGATGGGTATGTATAGTCCGATGTGCGCCTTCGCAAGAGCAAAGTAGACCAGCCGCCCCTTGTAGCTGAAGTAGGGCATCCCGTAGCTGATGCTTTCCACGGCTTGTGGCGCGGCCCCTTTGATGGCTGCCCGAAGCTCCTTGAGCCTGCCCTGCACCTCCGCCGGAGCTCCCGATATATAGGAGTCTACGTTCTTCGCTTTTTTCGTGTCAATGGCAGAAGATTGGGATTCCTTTAAACTTCATTGCGAAGAAAATGGGGAGCTGGAGCGGCTAGGGCCGTTCCAGTCGATTTCTCACGGAAGCGCGTTGGCGAGGTCGGTGACGAAGTTGAAGGCGTTGGGGCTGCCGAATCCGGTGGCCAGGTCCCAGCCCGCCGTAGCGTGGTAGCCTGGGATCCCGCTCCCGAACAGGGAGTTGTCGCTTATGGTCACGGCCCCGAACGTCTGGGGCACGGTGTCCATGAAGTCGGACGCTGGCAGCGTGTAGAGCAGCGGGTTGAGGTATCCGACGTGGTGGGCCTTGCCCATCGAGTCGGCCAGCTGGTTGGTCAAGGCGATCAGCCCGGCGAGCTGCGGCGAGGCCGCGCTCGTGCCCCCGAAGATGTAGAAGCCGGAGGCCGGGCCCAGGAAGCCCAGGTAGACGAGGACGCCCCCGTCCACGGCCGAGTTCCACGAAAGGTCGGGAAGTCCCCGCGCGCCGTTCAGGACGCTCTGGGAGATGCCGCCCTGGAAGCTTGGTGTCGAGAAGAGCGTGCTCAAACCTCCGCCCGTCGCCGCTTGGATGAAGGGCTCGTTCCAGACCGCCTCGGTCCGGCTGCCTGGGGTCGTCGTGAAGCTCATGTCTGTCGGCGACGAGGGGTTCCAAGTCCATCCGTACTGGAGCCACGTCCCTCCTGCCGAGGTCACGAGCGGGTCTGAGGACGGCCAGTTGACCGTCGGGAATGGAAGCACCTTCGGCGTGGACGATCCCTGCCCTCCGATCACGTTGGCCGTCCCGGAGTCTCCAGCCGAACCTAGCACGGTGACGTACTTGGCGACCGCCTGCTGGTAGGTCTGGTCGAACTTGGCCACCTGGGCGTTTGCCGCTCCCTTGAACGACTGCTCAGTCACGGCGAAGCTCTGGCTGATGACTGACCCTGGATAGTGCTGTATTGCGTACTGCTCGCCCATGAAGATGCTGGGGAATCCCTGCACCCCCTCAGTCTCGGCGGGGTTGGCCGCGACAAGGACTATGTTGGCCATGGGGGCTATCGCGTGAGCCCACTGGAGGTCTAGGCTAGTCTCCTCGGCCCATCCCACCTGGACCCCGTGCATGCTGGGGTTGAAGGTGGGCGTCCCCGAGGGATAGATTATCTGGAAGGTCGGGCCGCCTGGCATGTTCGGGACCGGGAGGCCGAAGGTCGTGCTGAAGTGCTGGAGGTCGGCAAGCGCAGTCGGACTGCCGTACGCGTCGACTATCACTATCGTCTCGCCCCTGCCGTCGATGCCCGAGGCGTAGAGCGGGTCGACGTTGTATGCGGTGCGGACAAGGGACGGTGTGTAGCAGTGGAAGACGCGAGGTGGCGTGGGGGTGATGCAAGAGAAGGTGCCGGCGGC
>JBGPFY010000134.1:0-3436 GCA_041483615.1 Nitrososphaeria archaeon
GCCTTCCTGAGAAAGGGGATATCGAGAGGGAGACCTTCCCGAAGCTCGTTGGTTCGGGGCAGATAATGGCCTATCCCTACGGGGGCTTTTGGTCGCTGATCGACTCAGTCAAGGACATCCAGGAGGTCGAGAAGCAGCTCAAGGTGGCGGAAGCGCCGCCGAAGAGACGGCAGGCCTGAACTGACCGTCGTTGCCCGTTCCGGTTCCCGCTTTCGAAACCCTTATTATATCACGACGAAGTGCGCCCTTTGGTAAGGGTCGATAGATTCCTTGCCACTAAGTTTTGTCACGAAACTGAAGAACGCGTCTCAAGCTTACACATTCCGCGACTTCATCCTGCTGCCCGGCCGGAGCGAGGTTGAGCCCAAGGACATCGACCTCTCGTCGAACCTCACCAAGAATATCAAGCTCAGCCTCCCATTCGTCTCCTCCCCGATGGACACGGTGACCGAGTGGAGGATGGCCGTCGAGCTCGCAAGGATAGGCGCCGTGGGGGTCATCCACCGCAACATGAGCACGGAGACCCAGGTCGAGCAGGTGAAGAAGGTCAAGGCGGCCAAGGTCGATGCGAAGACAGCCGACGAAAAAGGAAGGCCTCTCGTTGGCGCCTCGGTCTCGCCTCTAGACACCAAGCGGTGCGAGGCAATCGACAAGGTCGCCGATTTTCTGGTGTCGGACGTCGCCCACTTCCACAACTCGAACCTGCTCAAGGTCACCGCGAGGCTGCTACCCAACCTAAGCAAGGACTTCATCGCCGGGAACATCGGCACGAAGAGGGCGGTGCACGACATCATCGCGGAGCTGCCGCGGGTCGACGGGTTCAGGGTCGGGATAGGCTCCGGGTCGGTCTGCATCACCTCCGAGGTGACGCGCGTGGGAGCCCCGACGCTCTTCGCGGTCTCCGAGGTGGCGACAGCGGTCAGCGAGCTCAACGCAGACGTGCCGATAATCGCAGACGGTGGGATCCGCGGCGCAGGAGACGCTTCCCTCTCGCTCGCGGCCGGGGCCTCGACCGTGATGCTCGGTTCGATGTTGGCGGGATGCGACGAGTCTCCCTCCAAGGTCGTCGTCAAGGACGGCAAGAAGATGAAGGTCCACAGGGGCATGGCGAGCGCGGCCGCGAGGAACGTCAGGTTCGCGCTCGACCGTTACAGCGTGCCTGCGAAGGGCCTTGAGGAGGGCGTCGAGGCATACGTCTCCTACACCGGCAAGACAGCCGACACCTTGTCGAAGATCGAGAACGGGCTAAAGGCCTCCTTCGGCTACTCGGGCGCGAAGAGCGTGACCGACCTCTGGGGGGTCGCTTCCTTCGGCTACGTTTCTCCCCAGGGCACTGCGGAGCTCGGAGTCCACTCCCTGACCCTCAAGTGAGAGTGCTTGCGCGCGTCCAGCATGACAGCAACCGCGAGCAGAAGCCCCACGACCATGCCCAAAGCCGCGCCAGGAAGAGGCGCGAGGAAGGATCTCAACCTCCTCCGAGGTGGGGTCGCAGTCCTCGACTTCGGAGGGCAATACTCTCACCTCATCGCGAGGCGGATCCGTGGGCTCGGGGTCTACGCCGCATTGCTCCCGTTCGACACGCCGGTGAGGGAGCTCAAAGAGATGGAGGTAAGGGGCGTCGTCCTCTCGGGAGGCCCGTCCAGCGTCTACGAAGCCAACGCGCCGCACCCGGACAAGCAGGTGTTCTCGGGGTCGATCCCCGTCCTAGGAATCTGCTACGGGTACCAGCTCCTCGTGCAGGCGCACGGAGGCGAGGTCAAGAGGGCGCCCAGACGAGAGTACGGCAAGTCGAGCCTGAAGATAACCGACCACCAGAGCATCTTCAGCGGGATCGACCGCGAGAGCATCATCTGCTGGATGAGCCATGGCGATTCGGCGACCAAACTTCCCCGTGACCTCGCTGCGTTGGCCACCAGCGACAACTCGCCTTATGCGGCCATCCGCTCCGCCGACGGCGTCCAGTTCGGCGTGCAATTCCACCCAGAGGTGGTGCATACGGAGCACGGGGACCGGATCCTCTCCAACTTCGTCTTCAGCGTCTGCCGCGCCGAGAGGAATTGGAGCATGAAGGGCTTCCTCGAAGAAACGATCCGCGAACTGAGGCAGACCCCTGAGGGCCGGGTGCTCTGCGCAGTCTCGGGAGGTGTAGACTCCTCGGTGGCGTCTGTCCTCCTGAACAAGGCCTTGCACGAAAGGCTCCAATGCGTCTTCATCGACACCGGGCTCCTGAGGGAGGGAGAGGCTGAGGAAGTCTCTGGGTTTCTCAAGCACGATCTCGGCGTCCCCCTCGATTTCGTCGACGCCTCGAAGAAGTTCCTGGACGCCCTGAAGGGCGCCACTGACTCGGAAGAGAAGCGGAAGATAATCGGGCGGGTCTTCGCGCAGACCTTCGAGGAGTACGAGAAGAAGAAGGGCCCCTTCAGATACCTCGCACAGGGCACGCTCTACCCCGACGTCATAGAAAGCGGTCAGACAGACGCGCCTGCTTCCGTCATCAAGACGCACCACAACGTTGGCGGGCTCCCGAAGGACCTGAGGATGGAGCTCATAGAGCCCCTGAGGGAGCTCTACAAGGACGAGGTAAGGGCGCTGGGCTCCCTTGTCGGCGTCCCCGCCGACGTGCTAAGGCGCCACCCCTTTCCAGGCCCAGGCCTCGCCGTCAGGATCATAGGGGAGGTTACTCCGGAGAAGCTGCGAATATGCAGGGGGGCCAACCGAGTCGTCGAGCTGATCATGCGTGAGGAGAAGCTCTACGACAAGGTGTGGCAGGCCTTCGCCTACCTTGGGGACGACAACGTCACGGGCGTCCTTGGGGACACGCGGCGGGTGGGCTACCAGGTCACGGTCAAGGCGGTCGAGTCGGTCGACGCCATGACCGCGGATTGGTACCGGCTCCCCTACGAGGTGTTGGAGAGGATTTCAAGCAGGATCACAAACGAGGTCGAGGGGGTCGTCAGCGTGGCCTACTCGATCTCCTCGAAGCCTCCGGCCACGATCGAGCCTCAGTGAGGTTGGCTTGGAATCATGCCACAGTTCTTAGGGCCGCAGACGGAGCTGGCCGAGCTCCACGTCCACCTCGGAAGCTCAGTCGACCCTGCCGTGATGTGGGAAATAGCGCACGCCCAAGGAATCAGGCTCCCCACCAAGGACTACTGGCGGTTCGTGGACATGATAACGGTCAACCCGAGGAAGGTGAAGTCCTTCGAGGACTACCTCGCCCTCTTCCACTGGACGGAGCTAATCCAGTCGAGCCCACAGGCGATAGAGGTCTCGGTGTATCACACCATCGCTGGGGCGTACCGTAAGAACAACATCACCCTCCTCGAGCTGAGGTTCAACCCGATGAAGAGGAACCGCGGAGGGGAGAGGGACCTCGACCAGATAATGATGGCGGCGGCCAGAGGGCTCGACAGGGCATCGGCAGAGTACCCGGTAA
>JBGPFY010000135.1:0-3416 GCA_041483615.1 Nitrososphaeria archaeon
TCCAGATTGCGGGCGAGACCCCGGTCCACCTCGTCATGCCCGCCGCCCACAAGTCCGTGGAGGAGATAGCCCAGCTCGTCTCAGGCGCGGTCGGGAGGGAAGTGCCTCCCGAGGACCAGGCTATCCTCGAGACGGTGAGGGCCTACCTGCGCCAGCTCTTCCTCACGGCAGAAATCGGCGTCTCGGGAGCCAACATAGGCGTGGCAGAGACGGGCTCCATAGTGATAGAGACCAACGAAGGGAACGGCAGGCTGGTGACGAGCCTTCCGAAGGTCCACCTCGTAATAATCGGGATGGAGAAGATCGTCCCGAAGTGGGACGACGCCACCTATCTCGTGAAGGGGCACAGCGCGAGCGCCACTGGCCAGAACATGACAGTCTATGTCTCAGTGATAACCCAGCACGGTCCCCTCGCTGGCTCGAAGGACGGGAGGGAGTACCACGTCGTCATCTTGGACAACGGCAGGAGCAAGATGAGGGACGACCCATGGTTCTCAGACGCGCTGAACTGCATCAGGTGCGGGGCTTGCATGAATGTCTGCCCCACATACGGGATCGCGGGGGGCCACACGTTCGGGCACATCTATCCAGGGCCAATAGGCATCCCCTGGACGGCGGAGGTCCACGGGTTGGACAAGGCGACCTTCGCGCACCTTTGCGTCTCCTGCGGCCTCTGCAAGGAGATCTGCCCAGTCGACATCAACATCCCGATGATGATCGCGAGGGTCAAAGAAGAGGAGATACAGGAGAACGGCCAGCTCGTGGTCAACAGCTTTTTCATGGCGTCGGAGACCCTCGCGAAATTCGCGAGCGCGACCGCCCCGTTGTCGAACTGGTTCCTGCGCAGGGCGGCGACCAGGGCCATCCTGGAGTCGCTGGTCGGGGTGGACAGGAGGCGGACTCTCCCGGCCTTCTCGAGGAAGAGGCTGAGGGCGAGGATCTCGCACCTCGGATCCGGGACAGGAGAGGCGGGCAGGGTCGTCTTCTTCCCCGATGTCTACGCCGATTACAACGACCCTCAGCTCGGGGTCAAGGCGGTCAAGATCTTGCTCGCGCTGGGCTACAAGGTAGAGGTGCCTTCGACGAAGTGGAGCGGGATGCCGTACATCTCCTACGGCAACATCGTGAAGGCCACGACCGTGGCGAAGGCGAATCTCGAGTCCCTCAAGCCATACATCGACCAAGGTTACTCGGTAGTCTCCACCGAGCCGACTGCCGTCTACATGTTCAGGGAAGTCTATCCCACTCTGGCTCCCGGCGAGTTGGCGGAAAGAGCGAGGGAGGCGAGCTTCCCGTTCTTCGGGTTCATCCAGGAAAGGTTGAGAGACCTGGCCCTCAAGCCCGTCTATCCAACTGGCGAGGCGATAGGCTTCCACATCCCTTGCCACGACCGCTCCGTCTCGACAGGTAGGCCGGCCATCGAGTTCCTGAGCGCGGCCGGGTACAAGGTGCAAGTGGTGGAGAACGGGACCTGCTGCGGCATGGCCGGGACCTTCGGCATGAAGCACGGAGACCTCGGATACAACCTCTCGATGGAAGTGGGCGACCATCTCTTCCGCCTCTTGAGGGAGAGCGGGCGGAAGCTGGTCGCGACCGAAAGCAGCGTCTGCTCGATGCAGATTGCGGACGGCGTGGGCATAAAGGTCGTCCATCCGCTCCATGCGGTGGAAGCGGCCTCCCCTCCGCACACGTGAGGAACGCCCGCATCGGTATGCCCGCCCTTTCGACTTAAGAGGGTCGCGTTGGTCAGGGTCGAAGCATGGAAGAGAGACTACTCATGGTCCCCGGCCCGACCAACCTGTCGAAGCGGGTCAGGCAGGTCCTGTCACAACCCCAGTTAGGGCACACAGACCCCGACTTCGTCAAGAACTTCTCGGAGACGCTGCAGCTCGCTAGGAAGGCGTTCAGGAACAAGAACGGCTACCAGTTCGTCTTCACCGGAACCGGGACCGTCGGGATGGAGGCCGCCGTCGCGTCCACGGTGGAGCCGGGCGACAAGGTCCTCGTCCTAAACACGGGCTACTTCGGCCAGCGGCTCGTCGACATCAACAAGTGCTACGGCGCCGAAGTGGAGGAGGTCGCGTCAGGATTCGGAAACCACGTCGACCCGGACGCCGTGCGAAAGAGGCTCGCACGGGGCCGCTTCAAGGCCGTCTACGTGACACACGTCGATACTGGGACTACAGTGTGCAACCCGATAGCCGAGGTCGTGAGAGAAGCGAAGAGTGCCGGGGTCATCGCGATAGTCGACGGGGTCTGCTCCGTCGGCGGAGTCGAACTGGACTTTGACAGGATTGGAGCCGACCTCGCATTTACCGGCTCGCAAAAGGCTCTCGCAGCCCCGCCCGGCGCCGTGTTGATCGCGGTCTCGGAGTCTTTCCTTACGCGGCTCGAGGCCAAGAAGGAAAGGATTCGGACATACTACGCGAACCTGCTGAGATGGAAGGCGGTCATGGACGACCCTCGGACCTATTTCTCGACGCCCGCCGTCCAGCTGATGCAGGCCCTCCATCAGGCGCTGACCGAAGTAGACGAGGAAGGGCTCGAGAGGCGGTGGAGCAGGCACAGGAGCAACGCCAAGATCATCAGGGACGGGATTGAGAAAACGAAGAACAGACTGGTGGTCGAGGAGGGCTACCGCGCCGACACCGTGACCGGGATATGGACAGAGGCCGGAGCCGCCCCCGCCATCCAAAAGTCACTCCGAGAGGAGCACGGGATAGACGTAGCGCGAGGATTGGGGGAGAACAACACAAAGATGCTGAGGGTGGGCCACTTTGGGAACCTCACCGAGGAGCAGGCGAGGTTCTTCGTGGTTTCCTTTGTCAAGGCCCTCAAGACCTCCAGACGGGCATAGCCCGCGCGCCCGGATTCCCCCCGGACGACCTACCTGATATCGCAAGAATATGGTGAGGTTTTATACACCCCGACTTCGCTCGCAGAATTTTGATGGCGGCCAGCGCTACGGAGAAGATCCTCGGCATCGACCTCGGTACGACCAACTCCGCCGCGGCGATCTACGAGGGGTCCGGGGCCATCTCCATCCCGAGCCAAGACGGCGAGGCGGTAGGGGGGAAGATGTTCCCCTCAGCCGTGGCCTTCATGCCAGACGGTAGCGTGATAGTAGGCGAGAAAGCGAAGCGGCAGATGTCGGTGAACCCCCACGGTACCGTGCTCGAGATAAAGAGGAAGATGGGGACAGAATACAAGGTCGAGGCACATGGGCAGAAATACAGCCCGGAGCAGGTCTCGGCGTTCATCCTTCGCAAGATAAAATCCGACTCGGAAGCGTACCTCGGCGCCCCAACGAGGAAGGCCGTCATCACCGTACCCGCGCACTTCAACGACAACCAGCGCCAGGCTACGATGGAGGCCGGAGCCCTGGCGGGCCTCGAGGTCATCAGGATAATCAACGA
>JBGPFY010000136.1:0-3385 GCA_041483615.1 Nitrososphaeria archaeon
AAGACCACCCTCTTTCCGGTGGTGGGGAAGAGCTTCAAGAGCCTCTTAGACGACTTGTAGCTGCTGTGCTCAGACCA
The DNA here is from genome assembly GCA_041483615.1 of Nitrososphaeria archaeon. Lineage (GTDB taxonomy): Archaea > Thermoproteota > Nitrososphaeria > Nitrososphaerales > Gagatemarchaeaceae > Gagatemarchaeum. The sequence continues at coordinate 78 of JBGPFY010000136.1, forward strand.
CTCGGCGTCGATAATCGACCACTCCGTCTCGTTGGGCTCCCGCCCCAGGGATTTCCTCACGGTCTCTATCTCGTGGGCCGTCAGGCCGAGCCCGAGCTGTTCTGCCCTCAAGCCCGCCGCCTTTCTCCGGCCTTCACCAGAATGGACGACAGGACCAGCGCGCCGTCGGCGCTACCGAGCGGGCTGAGAAGCGCCTCAGCCGCCCGCTCTGGATGGGGCATGAGGCCGACGACGTTTCCCCCCTTGTTGCAGACTCCCGCGATGTTGTGGAGGGTCCCCGTCGGGTTGCTCCCGGAGGTAGGGCGCCCTGAAACGTCGCAGTACCTGAAGACTACAAGTCCTTCCTTCTCCAGGCGCTCCAGCTCTGCAGGCTGCAGGTAGAACCTCCCCTCCCCGTGCGCTATTGGGAGGGCGAGGACTTGGCCCGCGCGGAGCCCCGACGTGAAGGGAGTCCGCGTGTTCTCCACGCGCACGTGTGTCCATTCGCAGACGAACTTTAGGGTTGTGTTGCGGAGAAGCGCCCCGGGGAGCAGCCCGCTCTCGACGAGGATTTGGAAGCCGTTGCACACTCCGAGGACCGGCACGCCGCGCTCCGCCATCCGCTTCACCCTGGACATTGCCGGCGAGTTGGCCGCGATTGCGCCCGCCCTAAGGCGGTCGGCGAACGAGAAGCCCCCGGGGAGGATGAGCGCTCCGTAGTCCCCCCTTCCCAGGCTTTCGTCCTCGTGCCAGACGAGGACAGGCTCGATTCCTCTTATCGTCTTTAGGGCGGCGATCATGTCAAGGTCGCAGTTGCTTCCCGGGAATCTGATGACCGCGACTTTCATTGAGCCGGGACTCTCCCGATGGACACTTCGCAAGAGTGAGCTGCCGGATTGAATATCCTGAGCTCGTTGCACATCTTCTCGACCAGCCGCTTTGCGGACTGGGGGTCAGGCGCGACGACCGTGACTCGGAGGTATTTGCCCGCGCGTATCGATTCGACGCGCTCAAAGCCAGACTTTGCCACAAGGTCGTGGAGTATGGTCTCACCTTCGGGCTCCCGCACGCCCGGCTTGTTGGAGATGACCACGCTCACCTCAAAGGCCCGACCTTTAGTCGTAAGTAACGCCAATTTTTCGCGTCTATTTAAGTCGGATTTGTCATGTTCTTGTTAAACCGGGGTAGACACCGATACGGCGAAATAGCCAGCGCGGCGAGGAAGGCGCAGCAACGGAGAGACGTGAAGCGAATGCCGAAGACAACCAAGGACCTCAAGGTCAGCACGGCCATGCTCAGCGTCGCGGACAAGTCTGGGCTGGTCGAGTTCGCGAAGGGCCTTCGGTCGTTCGGCATATCGCTCCTCGCGACGGGGGGTACGTACACCGCGCTCAAGGAAGCCCGGGTCGAGGTCAAGAGTCTGGGCGAGGCGATGGGCCTGTCTGAGGCACTATCGGGGCGGGTGAAGACTCTGCACTCGAACCTTTTCGCAGGGATACTTGCCAAGAGAGACGACGCAGGCCACATGCGCGAGCTCAGGGCCATTGGCGTCTCTCCTATCGATATGGTGGTCTGCAACTTCTACCCCTTCGAGAAGGTCGCGACGGACCCCGGGGCGACCGACGAGACGGTCGTCGAGAACATCGACATCGGAGGGCCGTCGATGGTCCGCGCGTCCACAAAGAACCACTTCTACGTCGCGGTGGTCCCGTCCCCAAAGTTCTACGCTCCCGTGCTCGAAGAGCTCACGAAAAAGGGAGGGAGGACGGGCCTCGAGCTGAGGAGGTCTCTCGCGGTTGAGGCTTTCGCGATGACGGCTTCCTACGACTCTCTGATATACAACGAGCTAAGGCGCAGGTTCGCGTCCCCGGAGGCCCTCCCCGGGCGGTTCCTCCTTTCGGCTTCCAAGTATCAGGACGCGAGGTACGGAGAGAACCCCGACCAGAGGGCCGCGATATATTCCATAGACGGCGTAAGGAGCATGACCGGATGGAAGCAGCTCTCCGGCGAGGCTCTCTCTTTCAACAACTATCTCGACATCGGGAGCGCATACGACGTCGTCGAGGGGTTCGAGGACTTCCCGACCGCGGCGACGGTGAAACACGGCCAGATCAGCGGGTTCGCCTTCGCCGGCACGATTGCGAGGGCGTATGCGCTCGCCCACGCGTGCGACCCCGAAGCGGATTTTGGAGGGACCGTAATCCTGAACCGCAAAGTCGACCTCGCGGCCGCCCGCCTAATCGGCAGGAACGAAGGGGCGGGGGACGACTCGACATACACAGAGATCCTGATTTCCCCTGGATACGACGATGCCGCGCTTGAGCTCCTACGGTCGAAGCAGAAGAAGAAGATACGAATGATCCAGACGGGCGAGAGGCCCGATTACGCGTACGACCTCAAGGAGCTCGAAGGGGCGCTCCTGCTGCAAGAGGCAGTCGACTACCGGAAGAAGCTTGACCGGAGCAAGCTGACTTTTCCTACCAGAGCGAAGCCTGACGAAGGGACCGTCCAGAAACTCCTGAAGACCTGGGAGGTAGCGAGGCGGGTGCAGTCGAACGCGATCGTCGTCGCGGACGGCGGGTTCGGCAAAGGCGGGCGGCTCGAAGAGTTCTGGACCGTGGGCGTCGCCAGCTTCAGGAAGCGCAGCGGGGCCGTCAAGATCGCCCTTGACAACGCGGGAGGAAGGGCGAAAGGCGCGGTCAGCGCCTCGGACGGCTTCTTCCCGTTCCGCGACAACATAGACCTCCTGGGCAAGGCTGGCGTCTCCGCCGTTATCCAGCCCGGGGGGTCGATAAGCGATCAGGAGATCGTGGAGGCCGCCGACGAATACGGGATGGCGATGGCCATCACACATGCCAGGGCATTCAAGCACTAGCGCGTGCTCCGGCACATCTTAAATGCCCCATGGTGCGACCCCGCCCCTCGAGAGATTGACCCCATACCACCGGGCGCTTCGACTTTCGGGCGTCCTGGCGCTCATCTTCCTCTCTGTGCAGGGCTTGGTCCCGGCCTACGCGGCGACAACCTACACCATGACCCTCCAGACCGACTCGCCCTTGTACTCCGGCAGCCAGCCGATCAAGATAACCGGCGTCATCTCTCCAGTCCCGGGACCGAACACGGCAGTAATAATCACTGTGAAGAACCCCGCGGGGAGCATCGCCGACATCAACGAGGTCTTCCCTAGCCCGACCAACGGGAGCTTCACCGACATCTCCGTGCCGGGCGGGAATGCGGCGTGGACGAGCGGGACGTTTTCGGTGAACGCCACGTGGGGAGGCAGCGGGGGGAGCGCGTCGGCGGTCGTCACATTCGTGTATTCGTCCGTG
>JBGPFY010000137.1:0-3343 GCA_041483615.1 Nitrososphaeria archaeon
AGAGCGTGTCCCGCTATTTAACCGGCAACGCGGTCAATACGGCGGAAAGACGCCGGTTATGTACGGACCGGCGATGACCACAAAGAGGGCGAGGAATATCGCGAGGGTCACGCCCGTGGTAACCCTCCTCGCGAGCTCGTCGCTGATCCTTCCCCTTCCTGCCCCCCTGAGGAAGCTCTCGAAGGCCTGGCCTCCGTCCATCGGGTAGATGGGGAGGCTGTTGAAAATCGCCAAGTTGAAGTTCACAAAGAACAGCCAGTAGAGCGATCCGGCCACAGCAGGGGTCAATGCCCCGAGAGGGGACGTGTAGAAGCCCGAAAGAGCGTCGGAGAAGGGGACGGAGAACTCGAAACGTGCGAAAGTGGGTATCTCTGCGATGTACGCGAGTGGAGATATCTTGTAGGCCGTCACGTAGCCGCTGGTCGTCGCCTGGAGGTCGCTGTAGCTCGCCTGGTTTACTCCCAGGAACGGGTAGGTCACGCTCGTCGTCTGGCCGCTCGTTTGGTTGAGTATCGTCTGGGTATAGTTGCCGAGGACTACGTTGTCGATAGTCGTTGTCTGCCCGTCTCGCCAGATCGTCACATTCACTTTCTCTCCTACCGAGAAGCCCCCGCCGCGGAGGATCCCCAAGTCCGTAATCGGCGAATTGTTGATCGCGACAACGAAGTCCCCGGGTTGTATCCCAGCGACATATGCGGGCGAGTGCAAGGTTGGCGAGTCTTGGACGACCCCGACTATCGCCGCGCCCTTTACGACGGGCACCATCGACGAGACGGTGAGTATGAGAAGGAGTATGCACGCGATGCCTACTATGAAGTTTATCCCGGAGCCTGCAGCGAGGACCCTGAGGGAGTCCTTGCTTCTGGATTCTTTCAGTTGCTTGTCGTCCACCTCCACGAACGCCCCGATGGGCAGGAAGAGCAGGAGCAGGACGCCCGCAGACTTGATCGGGAGGCCGAGGCTGCGAGCGACGATCCCGTGGGCTGCCTCATGGATGACCACCGCGACGATGACGGCGAGCCAGACGCTCAAAGGGAGGTACGGGTTGATCCCGGGAAGAAGGAAGTTGGCAAGGGGCGAGATGGTGCGGACGGTCGAGGCGACCGCGGCACCGGCAGGCGAGAGGTAGATTGCCATGAGCTGGAGGATGAAATAGAGCGCCACGGCGCCAGCGATGGGCATGAGGTAGAGCATCACCCAGGAGAGAGGCTTGCTGATCCTCCACCTCCCGAGCTTGTCCATCAGGCCGAGGCCGCGCCGCGTCCTCAGCATGAAGAAGACGAACCAACGTGAAATGGGCTTGTAGGGCTTGTCGTCGTCACTTACGGCCTCGTCTACCAGATCCGACGGCATGTTTTCCGCCCGCCTGACGGGAACCCTTTAAGGTTTGCACCCCTACGACACGCCCGGCCGATTCTTTGGGGGATTGCTCGAGGTGCGGCATAAGGCCGTCATATTACACCAGGAGGTACTCGGGCGAGAGCCTCTGCAAGGCGTGCTTCCAGGCGACCACCGTGGAGAAGGTCAGGCGCACCATCTCGAAGTATGGGATGCTCCGCCGCGGGGAGAGGGTGGGGGTGGCCGTGTCCGGCGGGAAAGACAGCCTCTCGCTCCTCAAGATCCTGCACGAGCTCAACGGGGGCTCGGGGCAGAAGTCCGAGCTGGTCGCTCTGACCGTGGACGAGGGGGTCAAGGGCTACCGCGACGAGGCCATCGAGCACGCCCAAGCCCTCTGCGACGAGCTGGGCGTGGAGCTGGTCCTGGTCTCATACAGCGAGCTCTTCGGGTTCAGCCTCGACCAGGCCCTCGACTGGAAGGACGACCGCGAGCTCTCCTCCTGCAGCATGTGCGGCGTCTTCCGCAGGAGGGCGATCGACGAGGCGGCCGTCAAGGCGAAGGTCGACGTCGTCGCGACCGCGCACAACCTCGACGACTATGTCCAGACGTTCATGATGAACCTCCTCCACGGCGACGTCGAGCGGCTCGGGTGGCTCGACCCTTCGACCTTCGACGACGACTTCCCCGTGCGCAGGGTCAAGCCGTTCACCGAGGTCTACGAGGAGGAGATAGCCCTCTACGCGTATCTCTCGAAGATACCCTTCCAGAGCGCGAGCTGCCCTTACATGCACGAGGGCCTGAGGACCGAGGTGCGCGACTACCTTAACGAGCTCGAGGCGAAGCATCCCGGGATGAAGAACACTCTCCTGAAATCCAGCCTTTCGCTGACTTCTAAACTGAAGCAAACCAAATCGAAGGAAAGGATGTTTTGTTCCAGATGTGGAAACGTTTCTTCTAGTGAGGTATGCGGTGTCTGCAGAATGAGGGATCTCGTAGCTGAGCACACAAGCTTTGGGGCAAAATAACCAAGAATATGTGACTAAATACAACTTCCTCCTGTTTCTCTGTGGCTCTAACCACCGAAGACTTTGCGATCAATAACGTAGGCAGATTCGTGGCTTCTTCCACATTGCCGGTGCTCCGGGAGGAGGACAGAGTCGTTTATCATTCAGGATACACGCGGTTGGATGGCTTCATACTTAGGCAACAAGACGTAAACAAATTGCGACACCGAATTAAGCGCATCAAGTCACTGAGGATGATCGACAAGCAATTTATCGCAACTCTATTGGATACGGAAGCTGCAATTGGATATTTTCGGAAGAAGGAGTTCTATAGAAGAAATGGTTTCGTAATCGGGAAATGGAGAGCATACATCTCAATTAAGATGACATACAAAGGAGACATAATTCACCTGGCAAATCTCTTGGGCGTCCAAGAACCAAGCAAGACCAAGCTACATTACAACACGTTGAGGGCGACCAAGGAATCGGCGTGGTGCCTCCAAACAAGCGGAATCACCCCCTATGTGGCGATAAAGACAGTCGCGCCCTTCCTCTATAATGAAAAGACAAAGATTGAAGCTGAGTCCATAATCAAACACGGCCCACTACTCCCCGGCGAGCGGCGTCATCCATTCGAGGATAATGGAGGGGTGAGAGTCAAGAGAGGAGTGTGGGTCTGGCCTAGTCTGGAAAAGTCGAGTCTGCAAACCATTTAAGCGGGTCAGTGCCCACTACGGTTTGGTGGCGGGTAGGGCTGGGAGGTTAGCCGTCTTCCGTACTCAAACCGGCTACATGGAGTGCCAGTAACCGCTGGGTAAAGCCATCCCTCCTCTTTCCTGCGCGCCTGGGCGAGATGATTTCACGCCGGAGCGGGCGGTCGCGAGGTGCGGGCCCCTCGAAGGAGGGGTTCTGACTCTTGATTGCCGAACCGGGTGAGGTCCGGGAGGGAGCAACCCTAAGGTGACACGGCCACGCTGCTCCGTCTACGTGGGGGATCGCCC
>JBGPFY010000138.1:0-3325 GCA_041483615.1 Nitrososphaeria archaeon
CGTCGTCAGTAAAGGGAGAAGGGGGAGGACCAAGAGAATCCACCTCCTCATCCAATCCGGTACCCTCAGCAAAGTGATGTCGGAGGATTCCCAACTCTTAGACTTGCTGTAACGCGAGCTCCCCGTAGCTGAGCTTCGTGAAATTCCTCTTGATTATTTCCAGCGTCGACAAGTTCAGAATCGGCACAATCGATGATATCGGGTCGAGACCCATGTTCGCCTGAAAAGGCGTCTGACTCTGAAAGGTCCCGGAGTTCACCACCAATGTTCCCCTATAGCTTCCCACATCTAGGGTATGCACGTGACCCGCATGAAAAACATCAGGGACGGGGTCAATGACTAGCATGTCCCGCAACTCCGGTGAGAGAGCCGTTCGCTTCCCATATGTCGGAGCAAGATGCCTCGCCTTCAGCAACACCTCCATCGCCTCTACGGGCCTGTCGTAAGTGAGGTCAGGGACTGTGGCGATGATATCGTCCAAGCTCCGCCCATGATAAATCAGGAAATCGACGCCGTCCAATTTGACATTGGCCGGACCTCCGAGATGGACTGCATTGTCCAACTCATAGAGGGGCCCCCCAACGTCCGCCGAAACAGCAGGTTGGGGGAGCGCCTGCCTTACCGGCTCGTGATTGCCAGGCACTATCAGGAGCTTCATATGCTTCGGAACCTGCTTTAGAAAAGCCCCCGCCAAGTTGTATTGCCCCTTCAGGTTCTTCTCCGACAACTGGTACTCTTGGCCCGGGTACACCCCTATGCCATCTACAACATCTCCTGCGATAATGACATACCTTATCCGCTCCACAATATCGAGATCCCCCAGCTTTCCATTGAGCCAAGCTAAGAAACGGCCAAAGTCGTCGGCGAGGAAGAACTTGCTCCCGATATGCAAGTCCGACAGCATCACGGCGTAGACCCTGCGAGACGAGCCCACCGACTTCCTCGCCGGAATATCAGGGAGCAACAAGTCCCTCGCGTAAAGCTGCCCACCCCCGCCCTTCCCCAGAACCACTTCTGCCACGACCAGGCTATCAAGCGGTAGCGCCAGCGCCGACTCGGCGACCTCTTCTCCACAGTACAACTTGGCGCTTCCTGTCGGGTCATCCAATACAATCTCGACGCCCCCGCCCTTCCGACTATTCCTAGTAGACAAAAGCCCCGCAATCTTGTAGCCTCTCTCCCGCATTTCTCGCCCGGACTCTATCGGCGTAATGCTCTTCGAGTCTGGTCGCTGCCGCGCAATATCCAACAGATGGGAATACCTATCTTGGAACAGCCTCTTGAATCCGTCTTGGGCTTCTACAGGCGAGATATTCTCGGTCGGGTCGCTGACTACGGACACATCCGCGACCAGGTCCTCAGGACTGATTGCAACCCGCGCCTCGACCTCTTCTCTAGGGACGAACTGATCCAAGTCAGACTTCACTATGATTCTCTCTGCCTTCACTGACTCCTTCTTTTCGATGACCGATTTCAGAATCGGATCCACATCACCTTTCGCTGAAAGCTCAGAAAGAAGCGCGAAAGCGTCCGGATCTACCTGATAGCCCCGCGAAAGCGCCCTAGAAACCGCGAGGGCCATCTCTGCCGTTGCCATTCTGTATCAACGCGCGCTAACAATCGGCCTAGCCAGACGCTCGACCAGGCTTCTCGCGACCTCTGCCAACTCCGAAAGTCGCAGCTCGTCTCTGGCCTCACAGTATATCCTTGTCTTCGGTTCCGTCCCCGACGGCCTGAACATCACCCATGACTTGTCTTTGAATATCACGCGGAGACCATCGACGGATCGTCTTTCCACGATCCTGTATTTTGAAAAATACTCGTCAACTTGTTCTCCTATCCTTCCTATGTCTACGGAAACGGGTAGGTTGACTTGCCTGTATAGCCACTCGAATTCGCCGTCGATAAGCCTACGGAGGTCAGGCCTCTTCGCAATGACATCGGCGATTAGAGCCGCACAATAGATGCCATCTTCCCACATCCCCCAACTCGGATCAACAATCTTGCTCGGCTCCGTAGCAAGCACCGCACCTTCACGCTCGATTTCGGCGAAGGTCTTTCCTATTCTGTCACGTACTACGCGCAACCCCATTCTCGTGGCCGCCTCTTCTACTGCGAATGAGCTGTTCTCTGAAATGATAACCACTCCAGAGCTCTTGCCGAGTGCTTCGAGCGCAAGCACAGACGTAACGTAATCAGGAAGGACCTGACCAGAGGCGTTAATCAAGACCAGCCTGTCGCCGTCTCCATCATGGGCAAATCCTAGGTCCGCTTGTACACCGGCCACGAACGCCGCAGTCTCCACCAAGGTCTCCGCGGTGGGCTCTGGATGCCTCGCAGAGAACCGCCAAGACACATGAGTGTTAAGCGGGATTACCTTGTTCCCCAGAGCGGTCAAGACGTACGGTGTCACCAATGAGGCCGACCCTGCTGCGCAATCGACCACAAGTCGAAGAGGACTTTCGCTCTCCGAAAACCGCGAGTTAATCGCTTTCATGTAATGCATCACTGTCTCGCGTGGCTCGATTGATCCAGTTGTCACAGAGCTCTTGATTGACTCGACAACCATGCCACGCTCAATCCGCCCCTCTTCTTCCCGCGACAGCTCCATGCCTTTCCCGTTGAAGATTTTCACCCCCGAGAACTCCGGAGGGTTATGGGAAGCGGTCACTGAGAACCCAAGCTGGCAATTGTTCTCGCGCGTCCCAAACGCGACGACAGGCGTTGGAACCAAACCGAATTCGACCGCGTCGCTTCCACACCCTGTGACAGACGCGGCCGTCACCCTCGCGAGAACAGCCGAACTTTTCCTACCATCCCATCCTATCCCATACTTCCCTCTGCCAAAAACAAAGGCAGAGGCTTCGACGAGCCGGTACACCTGTTCTGGTGTCTGGGTCGAGTTGAACACGCCTCTTGCACCCGCAGTGCCGAAAACAGGCATCCTTATTCTCAGATTAAGACGCGAATCCCCATTATTTATTTTGTAGCAAGAACACGGTTCCAAGCCTGCTTGGAGGAGCGCCTAACCACGTAAACGACCCGTGCAAACCACGTTTACACGCACGTCCCAACGGTTCCCCGCACGCGCAAACTAAATAGCGACTTCAAATCGTAGCACAGTCAAGGAGGCAATAAGAGAAGATGGAGTTCGTCGAGCCTAAGGTATACCTGATCGCAGAAACAAGAATCAACTTCGACCAACTGAAAGCCATGTTGGCCTCGGTCGGAGAAGAGACGGCGACGAACTGGTTCGAAAGGACTAGACAAGCCTCGAAATCAGAAGGAGAGTTGCTCACCGAAGTCGCCGGAAGGATTTGTTACA
>JBGPFY010000139.1:0-3300 GCA_041483615.1 Nitrososphaeria archaeon
CCGACAGAATCACTCCCGAGGAGAAGGCTTTCTTCTCGATGAGCAGCTCGATCTCTGCGGCTTGGAAGAAAGCTCTCCTGGGAGAGCAATAGCGAGGAGAGAGTGGTCCAAGATGGCCGTCCTGACCAGGGGGTTGTCGGAGCTCTTCGAGGAGTTCCTCAGGGGGTTCGAGGACAAGGACGGAGAGCGGAAATACCAGGTCGTGCTCGCGCAGCTGGCAGCTTCAGGGCGGAAGTCCGTGATCGTAGACTACGAGGACCTGATCCACTACAACACAGACCTCGCCGAGAGCCTGCTGAAGGACCCGGACAAGGCTTTGAGGGAGTGCAAGTCGGCCGCCTTCGAGGTGCTGAGCACCGAGAATCCGGGGTACGCGGCGGAGATAAGGAAGGGCCTGACGGTTAGGCTCCGGGGCGTAACCGACAGGGTGCCCCTCCGCAAGGTCGACACCTCTCACCTCGACAAGATGATCGCCTTTGCGGGCATGCTGGTGCGAACATCAGAGCTGCGGCCGCTCCTCGTCGACGCGGCCTTCATCTGCCTCGACGGGCACACGACGAGGGTGATTCAGGAAGGACCGAGCATCAAGAGGCCGGCGAAGTGCGAGGGATGCGACGAGACTAGGAACTTCGAGTTCGACCAGAAGGACAGCAGCTTCATCGACAGCCAGATCCTCAGGGTCCAGGAGCTGCCAGAGGAGCTCCCGCCGGGGCAACTTCCGCGGTTCTTCGACATCGACGTGGAGGGCGACATCGTGAACACGGCGAGGCCTGGGGACAGGGCCATCATGACGGGGATAGTCCGCGCCGAGCAGGACTTCGCCTTCGGCCAGCCCCGAAGCAGGTCGTTCCGCTCCAAGATCGATGCGAACTACATCGAGGTGGTGGGGAAGGAGCCCAGCCAAATCCACATAACGAAGGAGGACGAAGCGATAATCAAGAGCATCGCCTCTGGGCCGGACGTCTACCAGAAGCTCATCAAGTCGATGGCGCCAGGAATCCTCGGACACGAGGCGGTGAAGGAGGCCATACTCCTCTTGCTGGTCGGGGGGCCGCAGACCGTCCTCCCGGACGGGACGAAGCTCAGGGGAGACATCAACGTCTTCCTCGTGGGCGACCCTGGAGTCGCAAAGTCCGAGATGCTGAAGTTTGCTGCCCAGGTCGCGCCGAGGGGCATGTTCGCCTCGGGCAGGGGCTCGACGGCCGCCGGCCTCTCAGCGGCCGTGATTCGAGAGAAGAACACCCTGATGCTGGAGGCAGGCGTCGTGGTCCTCGCCGACCAGGGGATCGCGTGCATCGACGAGTTTGACAAGATGAAGCCCGAGGACAGGAGCGCCCTCCACGAGCAGATGGAGCAGCAGACCGTCACGATCGCCAAAGGCGGGATCTACGCGACGCTGAACGCGAGGACTGCGATCCTCGCCGCTACCAACCCCATCTTGGGCAAGTACAACCCGTACCAGAACCTCATCGACAACATCACGCTTCCTATCCCTCTCCTGACGAGGTTCGACTTGATCTTCGTCCTCAGGGACATTCCGATTCCCGGGCAGGACGAGAAGCTGGCGACGCACATTCTGGACGTCCACAGGAAGAGGGCATACGTGGAGTCGCCCCCCATCCAGTTCGAGCTGCTCAAGAAGTACATCGCGTACGCCAAGAACTACTCCCCGGTCCTCACCATGGAGGCGGAGAACAGGATCAAGGAATACTATCTCCAGCTAAGGAGGAGCACCAGCGAAGGGCAGATAGGCGCGACACCCAGGACGCTTGAGTCCCTCATACGCCTCGCGAGCGCGAAGGCCAGGCTCATGCTGAGGGAGCAGGTCACTGAGGATGACGCCCTCACTGCGATAGCACTGATGAACAAGATGGTCGAGGACGTGCTCACCGACACGGAGACCAAGACCAAGGGAGACTTTGGTATCTTGCTTGGCCAGCCTGCGGGCGAGAGGGGCAAGCTTGCGACGGTCATGGACACCCTCAGGGCCCTTGAGGGGCCCGACAGGAAGCCCATCGAGGCCAAGGTCTTCAAGCAGGAGCTGATGAGGACCAACAAGTTCGCGAACGAGGACGAGGTCGACAACCTCATCAAGAAGATAACCAAGGAAGGCATAATCTTCGAGTCCAAGCCCGGGTTCTTCAGAAGAGTCCAGGGCTAGAAATCAGGGGAGGCGGCTGATACCATGGTGCCCCTCGAGGCCAAAAAGTTAGGGGAGGCAAACCGCGGATGAAGGTGAGAGAGCTTCCCCTGCCTGAGGAGTTCACGGCGTTCTTGGAATCGCAGGGCTTTGTCACCCTCTATCCTCCTCAGGCCGCGGCGGTCGAAGCCGGGTTGCTCGAGGGGAGAAACCTCCTCATCGCAAGCCCCACGGCGAGCGGCAAGACTCTGATCGCGGCGATCGCGGCCTACAAGAGGATAGTCGAGGAGCACCGTAAGGTCGTTTACCTCAGCCCGCTTCGGGCGCTCGCCTCCGAGAAATACACGGAGTTCCGGAACCTGCTCGAGCGGTTCGGCGTGAAGTGCGTAATCTCGACGGGCGACTTCGACTCGGCGGGGGAGGCGCTGAAGAATTACGACCTCCTCATCCTGACCAACGAGAAGTTCGACTCCCTCCTGAGACATGGCATCCCCTGGCTCCCCGACGTGGGTCTCTTCGTCTCGGACGAGGTGCACCTGGCGGGCAGCGGCGACAGGGGGCCGACCCTCGAGATGATACTCACAAAGGTCATGCACAGCGGGGTGAAGGCGCAGCTCCTCTCGTTGTCGGCGACGGTCAGCAACGCCGAGGAGATCGCGAGGTGGCTGAGGTCCGACCTCGTGGAGCTCACGTGGAGGCCCGTCCCCCTGCGCGAGGGGGTATACGACCACGGTCGCGTCTGGTTCGGCGACCTTCAGGGAGAGATCGAGACCGTCAGGTCGACGTATGGCGCCGCGATAGACGTCGCGATAGAATCGTTGTCGACCGGCGGGCAGTCCCTGATCTTCGCCTCGACGAGGAGGAGGGCGGTCAGCCTCGCGACCAAGGCGTCGGAGCTGACCTCGAGGTATCTGGGAGAGGCGGAGAGGCGGGCTTGCAGCGAGGCGGCCAGGAGGATCCGGGAGTCTGGAGAGGAGACCAGCCTCAGCAGGTTGCTGGCCGACCTCGTCTCGAAGGGAGCCGCTTTCCACCACGCGGGGCTGCCGCACGAGCACAGGAAGATAGTCGAGGACACATACCGGGAAAGAGCTGTTAAGCTCCTCGCGAGCACGCCCACCCTCGCCGCGGGGGTGAACCTCCCAGCGAGGAGGGTCGTGATA
>JBGPFY010000140.1:0-3203 GCA_041483615.1 Nitrososphaeria archaeon
ACTTTTTGGACTTTCTTGCCGCTCTTCCCATATCTTCTCTGGCTCTTCCTTCAGCTTGTTCAATCTTACCTTTGAGCTGCTCCGTCTTGTTGTTCGTCAATTTACCTACCTCTTCACGAATTCTGCCTTTGGCTTGCTTGCCCTTCCCCTAACTTCCTCTTCGCTCATAACAAGTACACGGACATTGAGCTTAATTAACCCGGCGCATAAGGCTTCGACGTCAACTGGCGATAGACAATGGTGGATCTATTCTGGACCGTGGCCATCATCCTCGTGGTTCTCTGGCTCTTCGGCCTGATCGGCGGAATCGGCGGACAGTTGATCAACCTACTTGTGGTCATCGCCGTGATCATCGTCATCTACAGGCTCCTTCAAGGGAGAAACCCAATCACGAACAAGTAAGGCGTCAACCAACCAGCATTTCGGAACTCTACCGTTAGGTCCTCGGCTGACAGCGAGTGATGGTCATTCGTCCTCACCTGACGACTTTGCTAAGAGGGTGGTGAACGTCTTCTGGAACTTTGCTCCATGGAGTTACGGGAGGGGAAACAGCCGGGAGCTCCGATTTGGATGAAAGCGGAGAGCATACCGAGGCAAGCGGGGATTCTTCAGGCGATTGCCAACTCGACCAGCAAGCGTGACGGGGCAGATGAGACTTGAACTCCTGGCCCTCGGCTTAGACTTAAATATAATGGCCTAATATTGAATTTGGTTGATTCATCCCTACGAGATAGTGTCGAAGTCGGCGCTTCCGGCCTTCAGGGCGATGATCTCCAAGAGGCTAACGGAGAACTACAGCATGACTCAGCAGGAGGTCGCCACTCGACTGGGCGTGACTCAGGCCTCCGTCAGCAACTACGCCAGAAAGGCGAGGGGGATGATGCTCGACCTTGAGATCGACAAGAACATCGCAAATGCCGCCGACCAGGTCGCTGAGCTCCTGGCATCGGACAAGCCGGATCAGCGCGAGGCTCTCCGGCTCATGACAGAGGTGTGCGACTACGTCAGGTTCAACCACACGCTTTGCACGCTCCATGAGGAGCTTGAGCCCGGGTTCAGCAGCGAGGGATGCTTTGCGTGCCTCGGGAGCCTTCCGCCAGAAAGCGGGGTCATAAGGCTGAAGGCCGCCCCTGTTAGCTAACCTAAAAGCGCCGGCCCAGCGGGGGATGCTGCGTCGCCTTGATGGAACCGAAGCCCGAATGGCTGACGGTGTTGCCCCCGACCGCGATGGCTGATGAGGGCGAGAACTACAAGAGGCTCAAGGAGCTCTTTTCTGGGTTCAACCTCCACACCGTATGCGAGGAGGCCCACTGCCCCAACGTGGCAGAATGCTGGGGAAGCGGGACCGCCACGCTGATGCTAATGGGCGACGTCTGCTCGAGGGCGTGCAGGTTCTGCATGGTCACCCCGGGAAGGCCTGCCGGGAACCCCCCTGACCCGCTCGAGCCCGAGAACGTCGCGCTGACTCTCTCACAGATGGGGCTCTCATACGTCGTCCTCACTTCGGTCGACAGGGACGACCTCCCCGACGGGGGGGCCGAGCACTTCGCTAGGACCATCCGCGCGACGAAGGAGATGAACCCGGGCATCTTAGTGGAGGTGCTCATCCCGGACTTCCAGAACGACCTGGACTCGATCAAGACCGTCGTAGAGGCCAAGCCTGATGTGATTGCGCACAACATCGAGACGACCCTCTTCCTCAGCGACCGGGTCAGGGACCCGCGCGCAGGATACTGGCAGTCGCTCTCTGTGTTGAGGAGCATAAAGAAGTTGGACGACTCGATGTTCACGAAGTCGTCAATCATGCTCGGGCTGGGCGAGAAGGAGGAGGAGGTGAGGCTCGCGATGATGAACCTGAGGGACGCGGGGGTGGACTTCCTGACCGTCGGGCAGTATCTGCGGCCGTCTGCCCGACACCTTGCGGTCGAAGAATACGTCAAGCCCGAGACCTTCCGCCACTACAAACGAGTGGGCGAGGAGGAGTACGGGTTCAAGTACGTCGCGTCTGGGCCGCTCGTGAGGTCCAGTTACAGAGCGGGCGAGCTCTTCGTCAACTCGCTCTTGAAGGAGAGGCGCACAACGATTAACGAAGTCTCCAAACGATAATTAGAAAGTCTTATTTGGCCGAAAAAGACCGCCCAAAAACAGCCGAGCGCGACCGAGAGTGGAAATGCTCCAGGTAATCAGGGCGGACGGCGAATTTGATCCTAAAGTCGAACCAGACCTCAGCCATGAAGATCTCCTGAAGATGCATAGGTACATGCTCACCGTGCGGAAGTTCAACGAGAAGGGCATGTCCCTGCAAAGGCAAGGTCGCATCGGCTTTTTCATGGAGTCGACCGGTCAGGAGGCATGCCAGATCGGGATGTCATACACGCTGACCCCGATCGACTGGGTGTTCCCGAGCTACAGGGATCCAGGCACTTGCCTGGTCAAGGGAGTCCCCCTGAGCGTTCTCTTCGACCAGATAATGGGGAACTCTGCGGACGAGAGCAAGGGCAGGCAGATGCCCGTGCACTGGGGGTTCAGACCGTGGAAGATAGTCTCGCTCTCGAGCCCGATAGGTGCGAAGCTGCTCCACGCGGTCGGGGTCGCGTACGCGGCGAAATTCAGGGGTGAGAAGGCCATCGCACTAGCGTCGTTTGGTGAAGGGGCGACGTCCCAGGGCGAGTTTCACTCGGCCATGAACTTCGCGGGAGTCTTCAAGACGCCCGTGGTCTTCTTCTGCGAGAACAACCAGTATGCCATCTCGCTCCCGGTCAGGCGCCAGACAGCTTCTGAGAGCATCGCGATTAAGGCCGAGGCCTACGGTTTCGAGGGCGTCCAGATCGACGGGAACGACATACTCGCGGTCTACAAGGCGACGAAGTCGGCGGTCGACACGGCCCGTTCGGGAGGGGGACCTACGCTCATCGAGGCGATCACCTACAGGATGGGAGGCCACTCCACCTCGGACGACCCCAACATCTACAGGAGCGCGGAGGAGGTCGAACTCTGGAAGAAGAGAGACCCCATCGTGAGGTTCACCGCGTATCTGATCAAGAAGGGCATCATCACCGAGCAGGAGAACAAGAAGTTCCTCGAGCAGATCGACGCCGAAATGGCGCGGGTGGTCAAGGAGAGGGAAGCGATTCCCCCACCCGCTGGCTCGACGCTCTTCACCGACGTCTACTCAGAGATGCCCTGGCACCTACGAGAGGAGG
>JBGPFY010000141.1:0-3123 GCA_041483615.1 Nitrososphaeria archaeon
GACATAGCACCTCGCCTCATAACCGGTCAAGCCGAGCTTCCTCAGCTCACGAGAAAGCTCATCTTCTTGCGTGAACCAACGCCCTCGACGGTTTCCTCGCTCGAGAAGCGCTTATATAGCTATTAGTAGTCTTCGCAACTAACAAGTTTTTCGTGAGCCATCCATGGTTGAATACGACTATGACGTCATAATCGCTGGAGGCGGGATGTCCGGCCTCCTTACAGCATCTGCCGTGGGCTTCTATTCCAAGAAGAGGGCCAGGGTCCTCGTCGTCGACCGGAACCTGCCCGAAGAGCCAGGCAAGAAGACCAACAACGGGTGGATCTGCGGCGATGCAGCGAGCAAGAACAGCCTCGGCTTCATTGAGAAGAACATCGGAATCAAGTACGACTACCCCGAGCTGGAGCACCCGGTCAGGGGCATCTACGTCTACTCTCCCGACCACAAGACCAAGGTGCTCTTCGAGGGGGAGGGCTACATCCTCAACAGGAAGCTCATCCCGCGCCGCCAGGTCAAGGACGCAAAGGGGTTCGGCGTCGAGTTCAAGTTCGGGACGACCGCCGAGAGGCTCATAGCGGAAGACGGCTACGTCAGGGGGGTCGAAGGCCGAGACAAGGACGGCAACCCGTTCAAGGCAACAGCGAAGATGGTCATTGACTCGTCTGGGTCGTCCTCCGTTCTGAGGAAGTTCAATCCTATCGACAGCTACATCGAAAGGGAGATAGACATGGACGACATGGAGGCGACAGGGCGCTACCTCCTCGAGTTCGACCAGGGCGTCCAAGACGAGACCTATTTCACCCCAGAATACTGCATCATCCACCTCGACCAGGTCATCGCGCCGGCGGGCTACGCTTGGGTCTTCCCGAAGGGGAAGAACAAAGTGAACATCGGCCTGGGCGTGTCGAAGTCAGGTCTCGACAGGCGGAACAAGAAGTTCGGGCTCAACGACAACCTCTCTACGCTCATAGACAAGTATGTCAAGGACAACCCGTGCATCAGGAACGGGAGGCTGTCCACAAACCCCAACGACCAGGGCAACACAAAGGGTAACTGGCAGGTCCCGGTCCGAAGGCAGAACGACTGCATGGTCGCAAACGGATTCGCTGTGGTCGGCGACGCGGCCTGGCTCCCAAGGCCTCTCGACGCGGGCGGCATCGGGCCCTCCATGTACGCGAGCGTCATATTGGGGAAGACCGTGGCGCACGCCCTCGAGGCCAACGACGTCAGCCAGGAGGGGCTGTGGCCTTACAACGTCGAGTACATGACTACCCACGGCTACCAGATGGCCTCGTTCGAGGTGCTTAGGCGATATCTGCAGACGGTCACGAACGAGCAGATTGATTTCGGCATGAAGCATTTCCTGACCGAAGAAGACATCAACATGATCAGGGATAGGAAGCACCCGCGGTTCAACGCGATCCAGATGCTAAACCCCGTTCTCCTCATGAGGGTCGCGACCCAGATGGACCTGGCCAAGGGACTACGCTTCACAGCGGACAAGAGCCAGGCACTCGTCGACCACAACCTGAAGTATCCTAGGAGCCCGAAGGGCTTCCCCGAGTGGAAGAGGAAGCTCGACGCCGAGATCGACGAGACGAAGAGGCGATTCAACCCAGCCGGAGCGGCAGCGTAATAAAGCCGGGCGGGACGCGCTTGGTCACGAAATCGCTCGGCGACGAGATAGTCCAGCTCTGGAAGGAGCTCAACCCGTCGGGAGCCTACACCGTCGGGTTCGAAGAGTACGCGGGGAGGCTCTTCATACCGAGCGACGAAAACATCAAAGGCGCTCTCGAGAGGGTCAGGTCACTGAGAAGGAGGGCAGAGAACGACCTGCAGGCGAGGCTCCTCGACAGCATGGAGGTTACCCTCTCTTTCGACGAGCCCCAACCAGTCCTCGACGACATCGTTGGCTCGATATTCAACCACCTCACGAAGGAAGGGGTCAACGAGAAGCACCTCTCTTCGCTGGTTTCGAACTCCATCAAGGCAATAGACGTGACCCAGAAGAGGTTCAGCAGGAAGGACGTCCCCGCCGCGGTCAAGGCACTTACGCTCTACAGGCTCGACGGCGTGATGGAGATTCTCGACGCGATTTCCGGGCAGATCAAAGGCAAAAACCTGAAGAGGGACTGCCAGCGACTGAAGGAGAAGGCCAAGAACTTCGTCTCGCTCTTCGCACTCACGGGCTTCGGGAAGGGCACGTTCGAAGAGGTAGAGGGGGTCTTCAAGAAGGTCAAGTTCGAGCTGGGAAGAGAGCGGTTCTACCGTGTCGCCCTCGAGAACGGGATGGATTACTCAGAAACTCCCGACGAATTGGAAAAGAAGGCGCTAGGGTGGCTCGGGGAGGAGCTGCCTCGCTACCGGAGCGTCACGAACAGGCTCGCCAAGCAGTATCATTGCGCGGCGACGCCCGAGGATGTCGAGAAGCACCTGGTCGATAGGGCGAGGCTGAAGCCCAAGGACCTCCTGCGGGTGACCAACGCGATGAGGAAGGTCATCCAGGAGTTCGTCGACGAAGACGTCGTCAAGATAAACAAGAAGTACAAGACCAAGGTCATAGAGACCCCGGCCTTCCTCACCGGGATGCTCCCCACGGGCGCCGCTTCCTTCTTCGACACCTTCACCAAGAAGCCTTTCCAGTTCTACTTCCTTACGACCGACCCCAAGAGGGACCCGCCAAAGTCCGTCTCGCAACTCATCGACCTCCTCGTCCACGAGGAGTATGGCCACTGCGTCAACCACTCGAACAGCGTCCTCCACTTCGGCGGGCGTCCGAGCAGTTTGGAGCTGCTTCCCACGCTACTCCAGGCGCCCGTGACCGAGGGCCTCTCCTTCAACAGGGAGAGGGAGTTCCTCGAGGCCTCGCTGAAGCTCGAGGGCAAGGAGACCCTCACGAAGGCGGAGAGGGCGTATGTGAAGCTCCTGGACCGATACGGGGGTCTGCGCCTGATAAACGCCGAGCTCGAGTTCCAGACCAGGAAGTGGAGGCTCATCAGGTTCCTTAGGGTGATAGGGGACGTTCGCATCAACACGGGGAGGCAGGGACTCTTCGAGTTCATCGACTGGGCCCACGAACGCACCGGCGTTCCGAGGAGCAACGTCTACTATCAGCTCTTCCCC
>JBGPFY010000142.1:0-3097 GCA_041483615.1 Nitrososphaeria archaeon
AAAACACGGGGGTCGCAAAAGGGCAATCGACCAACGCCTCGGTCAGCGTCACTCTCCAGGATTCGGTGTGGTATGGCACCCCGCGCCTTGTCTACGAAACCGAACCGGCAATGCAGGGGGGAGCCGGAACCTTGGTCATCCAAAACTCCGTGCCCTCCAACAACTCATCCGCTGGCCAAACCTTCCTGCCTTACGCCTTCATGGCCTCGGGAGTGGTCCTGCTTCTGTTGGCCGTGTTCCTGCCGCGCGGCCCTCGAATGTCTGAATCCAAGTAGAAACGAAGGCGCCGTCGCAATCAAAGGCCGGCGGAGTCAAGAGGAGAAACAAAGCGGCTCCTGCACGACTCACTATTCGGCTAGCACGGAAGATAAGAGACAGAGGGGCCTCGATTCCTCGATTGGACTTCGTGTGGGGAGAGAGCGATAATACGGGGCTTCCCTTGTAATGGTCGTCCGGGCCGGACGAGGAAATCCGTTCTTCGCATCGCGCATACGGAGGGTTTCCTTACTTACGCTTATGCGGCGTCTTGGTGCCTGAATATCAGGAATCCCGCGGCGAACGTGGCTGCTATCCAGATAAGCACGGACAAGAGGACATAGTCGAAGGATAAAGCATTGGTCTTGAAGACGTGGACGACCAAAAGTGCGCTGTTTGTGAATTGGGTCGCGCCGAGTCCTGCGCCGAACACGGTGAGCAGGCGGGACGTTTCGACTGGGTCCAGAAGCACGACAAGAAGCGCGGCATAGGCGCCAAGTTTCAGACTGACTGCGATGACCAGCTGGTCGAGACTTGAGACCACCGCGAGGAGGAACCAGACCATGATCCCGACTCCCATGGCGGTTGCCTTCCTTTTCGAGAATTCAGAGATTATCAAGGCGATGCCGAGCATCACCGCATTCAGCATGCCCGCGAAGACCATGATGAGTATGATCGGAGCGTATGCAGCAAGGCGAAGCGAATAGACCACCATGGATGCCCCGCCGAAGCCGATGATAATGACCGTGGTCGTCGCCAGGAGGAGCCCGACCGACCTTCCCAGGAAGAACTCGGCCTTTGTTACCGGGTTTGAGAGAAGGTATTGGAGGGTTCCGGATTCGCGTTCGTCCACTATTGTCACGGCCCCCATCGGCAACGGCAGCAGCGGGATCAGTGGAAACGACACCGAGATTAGACTCGCCAGGTTCTGCGGAAGGTATTCCGGCGGGAGGTTAGCCGCTGCGGCCAGATACAGGTCCGGGATGTCGACGGCCAAGAGGAAGAATATGAAGCCAAAGATTATGAGCCATTTGGTCCTGATGGCCTCTCTGTATGTGAATGCCAGGATCCCCCAGACTCCTCTGATGTTCATCGACTTCATCCTGCCGCGCAGAGCGAGAGTCAAGGTCGCCAGTCCGAATACCACCGCCACCGCGACGACTTCGTACAGGGTCGTGAGGTCGACGTTTCCGGCCAAGCTTAGGCGCCTCCCCCTACACCGCCGGGCGCGATCAACTTCACGTATTCTGACTCGATTTCGCTCCTCTCGACAAGGAGGTCCGAGATGCCGATTCCGCTGTTCAGGATGCCCTTCAAGACCCCCAGCTTTATCTTGCTTGGGACGGACGCCCTCAGCCAGTCGCCTTCGATTTCAAAGTCAATGGCTCCCAGGTTTTCGGCCAACTGTGTTACCCTGTCGGCATCCGCACCGCGGACACGGATGTAGACGGTGTCGTTGACGCTCAGGCGGCCCAACAATTCCTCTGGAGGACCCCTTGTGATCACTCTGCCATGGTCGATTATCATGACCTCGCTCGCCAGTTCCCCAAGCCCGGTCAGATGGCTGGTCGTAATCATCGTCTTTCCTTGCGCCAGCAGCGACCTCAGGAGCTTCTGGAACTCCAGCTGTCCTCTCAGGTCGACATTGCTGGTGGGCTCGTCGAGGAGCAGGAGTCTCGGGTTACCAATCAGGGCCAGGGCAATCCCCAGCCTCTGCTTCATTCCATCCGAGCACGCCCTGACCCTCCTCTTCCTCGCGTCCCAAAGGTTGACTAGCCGAAGCTTCTCTTCTATCTGCTCGGTCCCCAAGTTCTTCAAACGGGTGGTCAGCTTGGCGTGGTCATATATTGTCAAGGCTTCGTAGAACGCGTAGTTCTGAGGGACGTACCCGATCATCTTCTTTGCGCCCCTCGGGTCCTTGTTAACGTCAATGCCGCCAATCCTGATGCGCCCGCTATAATTCAGTATCCCCATCATCGACTTGATCAGGGTTGTCTTGCCAGCACCATTCGGCCCCAGTATCAGGAGATGGGAGCCGGGCATGATGTCAAGGGAGAGCTCATGCAAGGCCGTGAACTTGCCGTACTTCTTCTCCAACTTCTCAATTTTGACGAGAGGAACTTGTTCCGCGGAGGCGAGCTGTTGCAAATGAGCTGTTCGTAGGCCGGTCTTTTGCCGTATTTATCGGTTGAGGAAAGCGACAAAATTGCCCTTTTTCATCTATTGTCGAATACTTTCGGCGAGTCATTCTTCTCAGAAATGGATGGTCGCCAGGGAACTTCCGAACAGCTCGCCCGTCCTGCGAGGGGCGACGTCGCGGGCAGCTGAAATCCTCAGGATCCGTCATCGGGGGTCGCGGAGACAGCCACGAGCAGGGCGCCAAGAAGCGCGAGAAGACCGCCCGACGCGCAGGCTATGGCGAACCAGAGAATGGGAGTGCCTGACGGTCCGAAAGGATACAGGGGCTGTGCCGGCATTCCTGCGAGCGGGTAGACCGTGACGGCGACATAGAACAGGAATCCAACGGCGAAGAGCGCGGGCACAAGTATCTTTAGCCTCCCGATGGCCGCCTCTCGCTTCCTCTCGGCAGATTCCGACGGTTGACCCATGACACGCGTCCATCGAACTACGCGTTCTTCTATTTGGGTCTGCATACCTTAATAACCGAGCCCTGTTTCCAGACCCTGATGAAGCGCAGGGCAATCTCGGGAGCGGTCGCCGGGGCTATTGTTGCCGTCGTGATCGGGATAGGCGGCTCGGCATATTATCTGGGCGTCCTCCTCCCAATGTGGCAGACCACTCCCACAAATGATACTATGATGTCGAGCGTGGCTTCGAGCAG
>JBGPFY010000143.1:0-3083 GCA_041483615.1 Nitrososphaeria archaeon
AATCAGCGTGATTCCTCCCGAATCCTGCATCTCGGGCGGGAGGCTCAGGCTCACCCCGGCTCGCGCGGCGGTGCCGCCGGCGCACACCTCCTGGTCGTATGAGTCCCCGAGGTTCGCCTGCGCCGAGATCGACATGTTGCCTCCGTCGAGCGAGTATTGAAGCGGGCCGAGAGAGACCGGATGGTCGGCTGGCTTGACGAAGTGGAGAGGGATGACGGACGTCCCCTGCCTGCTTCCGACGGTGATGTTCCAGACGCCGTCTGTGTCCGTCGAAGCAAAGGTGTGGAGCGGGACGATGGCCTTCGGACCGAGGAGGTTAGTCGTCGCCACAACGGCCGGAGCCGAGGCGCCGGCCTTGGCGGAAGTCACCGAGAGCGGGACGGAGTAGTTGAATCCCGAAGCTGCCCATATCGTATCCCCGACCGTGTAGACGGGAACCCCGTCCGAAAGCGGCGAGAGGCTCGACGGCCCAAAGCCCAGAGATAGCGGGATGGACGGCGTCGGCAAGTTCGGTAAGGGAGCGAGGATCGTCGGAGCTGCGAAGGCCGCCACTACTCCGGATTGGAGCTGCACCGCGACAAGAAGGAACGCGAGCAGCTCTCCCCGCCTCGCCCTAGCGGCGCATGTATGCCCAGAGGAGGGCGACAACAACTATTCCGGGGGCTGTGAAGGATAAAAGGGTATTCGGGACGAAAGAGACTCCCGCGGCCACCCATCCCAGCGCGACGGCCGCGGCGAGCAGTGGGAGGACGAACGTCACCTTCGGCGGGACCGCGCTCGTCGCCGTCGCGATGGTCGTGTAGACTAGCAAAGCGCAGTACAGGGCGACCGAGGGGACCAGGACGAGGAGCGTGGAGAACTCGGGGATCGCCCCCACGGCGACGTTGAACCTGGCGGCGGCGATCAGGAAGTCGAAGAAGTTCCCCAGCGTGAATGTCCCTCCGAATCCCAGCATCGCGCCCGCCGCGAAGGTCAGGAAGCCGAACTCGAGCCCGAGGGGGAGGAGGACGGTCGTCAGGCTCCTGGCCTGCCTCATCTGCGTGACCCCGGCGAATATCAGGTAGGGAGGGAGGACTGTGAAGAGGGAGGCCACCCACGTCGAGAAGATGGAGTGCGCCAGCTGACTGAAGAGGGGGCTCGGGGAGAAGATGTACGTCACGATGAGGCCCATCACGACGAAGGTCTCGAAGGAGAGGAGGACCAGCAGCACCTCTATCCTGGCAGGTCTGGCTCCGAAGTAGAGGGCTATAGCGGCGAGCCTGACGACCTGCGTGACGATTATGACCGACTCTATGAGGTCGACGGTTGACGTGTCCAGGTGCCGGACGAAAAGCACCGTAGAGAGCGCGTAAGCGAAGTAGAGCGACGCGCCCGCGGCCGCGCTGCAAACCAAGATTATCTTGTTCGTCTTGCCCTACCTCTCGAGAATCTTCCTTATCATGGGGAAGAGGCTCTCCCGACCTGAGTAGATCACCGACCTGCCTGCAAAGATAGGAGTGGAGGCTTTTTTTTCGGAGATGAGCAGGACGGGCTTCCGGGCGACAATCGACGCTATCGCCTGATCCTCGAACTCTTTGAGGCCTGTTATTACAAAATCCGAGTTGCTCA
Organism: Nitrososphaeria archaeon; assembly: GCA_041483615.1. Classification (GTDB taxonomy): domain Archaea; phylum Thermoproteota; class Nitrososphaeria; order Nitrososphaerales; family Gagatemarchaeaceae; genus Gagatemarchaeum. Next base: position 1,609 of record JBGPFY010000143.1, read on the forward strand.
CGACGGCCTCGATCTCGCGAGATTCCTGAGCGGCCGAGCATGACATCACCGCCTCGGCGAGCTCTATGATGTCCGTGGCCCTTGCCTGGGTCAGCCCTCGCGACCGCCCCCCCTCGCCCTTCCCTCCGCTTCGCCCCTCGACCCGGGACCGCGAATTGTAGAGGATCGTGAAGCTGGCGCCCATTTCGAAGGCCTCCTTCCCGGCGTATCCCAGGGCGTCGCAGAGCGCGTCCACCCACTCGGCGCGCGCCTCGCCCCTTTCCGCGAACTGCACTACGCCAACCCTCAGGCCCTCCCTCACGTTCGCCTCCCTCACCCTCGCGACCAGCTTTTCGTCGGATGATTTCGCCACCCGCTTCCAGATTATGTCTTTGGTGTCCCCGGAATGGTATTCGTCCAGACCGTAAAGCTCGTGCCCCGGGCCCGGGTATCCGGTAGGCTGGTCACCGAACCCGAAAACCGTCAGCCTCCGGGGGACCGCGGGGGCGAGGAGGGAGAGGGGGAGCGTGTCGAGCACGAACTCGCTCTGGACGACCTGCTCGAGCCTCTTGAGGAGCTTCAGCGGGTCGGTGAGGGATATCCCGACCTCGACGCCCTCCGACCTCCCGGCGAAAGTCCCGAGGAACCGGAGCCGTATCTTGCCCTCTGCCAAGGGCTCAGCCTTGATGAGCTGGCCCGTCTTAATGTTGACCGTAGGAGGCATGGAGCCTATCCAGTCCGTCGCCCTCGATTCGATCACTAGGATAGTCTCGTACTCTTCGCCCTTGAAGGTCCTGACGTGCCCGCCCTCCATCGAGACGCTGACCCCTCCCTTCACCGCGAATTCGAAGATGGCGACGGAGATCACGCCCATGATCGCAAGGGAGATTCCCAGCACCTGCATCAGCCTGATGTTGAGCAGGTCTGCTCCGACAAGGATGAGGACCGTGGCTACGAGGTAGTCTCTTCCGCGCGGGGTTAGCGTGGGGGTTCCACTCTGTCGAGTATTCCCGCGAGTATCGCCTCGGGGTTCCCGGAGACGCCCTTCAACGCGGCGGCGCGGTCGATCGTGAGACGGTGAGTCAGGACGTCGTTCGCTATCGACTTGATGTCGTCCGGGGTGACGAACTTCCTCCCGTCGAGGAGGGCCTTGGCACGGGCGCAGTGCACCAACTGGACCATGGCCCTTGGGCTCGCCCCGAGAACCAGCGACCCCTCGGTCCGGGTCGCCTGGGCCACCCGGGCGAGGTACGAGAGCACCTCGTCAGAGACCCTGACGTTGTCCACCTCCTTGACGAGCGCTTCCAACTCGCCAACTGCGAGGACGGTCTTCACGTCATTGAGGTCGATGCTCGAGAGGTTCCGCTTCAGGATGCTGGCTTCCACCTCCTGGCTCGGATACTTGAAGCTGACCTTGACCATGAACCGGTCGAGCTGCCCCTCGGGGAGGGGGTAGACCCCTTCGAACTCCAACGGGTTCTGCGTCGCGATGACCA
>JBGPFY010000144.1:0-3002 GCA_041483615.1 Nitrososphaeria archaeon
CCGACCTAGACGTCAAGATTGTCTGCTCCCACGCGGGAATCACCGTGGGGCCCGACGGGGGCTCGCACGAGCAGGTCGAGGACATCGCACTAATGCGATGCGTGCCCCACATGAGGGTCATCGTCCCTGCGGACGCCGTCGCGGTCAAAGGGATAGTGAAGGCCATCGCAGACATACCGGGCCCGTTCTACGTCAGGATTACCAGGGGAGTCGTCAAGGGCTCGAACACCCCTATAGTCTACGAGAACGGCTTCGAGTACGAGCTTGGCAAAGCCAACGTGATTCGTGAAGGCAACGACGTCGCGATATTCGGGTGCGGGATAATGCTCCCGGAGGCGTTGAGGGCAGCCGAATCGCTCGCAACGAAGGGGGTCCAGGCAAGCGTCATAGACATACACACGGTGAAGCCGATCGACGCGGCGACGATAATCAAATACGCGAAGAAGTGCGGCTGCGCCGTCAGCGCGGAGGAGCACAACGTCATGGGAGGGATGGGCTCCGCGGTGGCCGAGGTCCTCACCGACCAGTACCCGATAGTTCTCAAGCGCGTTGGCGTCAACGACACCTTCGGCGAGAGCGGCGAGGCACAGGAACTCCTCAACAAGTACGGTCTGACGGCGGCCCACATCGAGGAAGCCGCGCGACAGGCCATAGCGATGAAGCGATAGCTTTATTAGAAAAAACCCCGGAACCGTGTTCGAATTGAAGTTCTATCTTGACACTGCGAACCTTAACGCTATCAAGAAGTACAACGCGATGGGGCTTGTCGACGGGATTACCACGAACCCCTCGCTAATCGTCAAGGAGGGTGCCGACTTCGAAGGGACGATCAAGGCCATCTGCAAGGAGGTCTACCCTCATCCAGTGAGCGCTGAGGTGATCGCCACGGACTACGAAGGGATGGTGGCCGAAGGCAAGCGCAACCGAAACTTTGCTGAGAACGTGGTTGTCAAGATCCCGATGATTGCAGACGGGCTGAAAGCGACCAAGACACTCAGTTCGATGGGGATTCCCATCAACATGACACTAATATTCTCCGCAGTCCAAGGATTGGTCGCCGCGAAAGCCGGCGCCTCCTACCTCAGCCCATTCATCGGGCGCCTTGACGACATCGGCCAAGATGGAATGGGGGTCATCCGGGACCTGGTCGCAATCAAGAGGAATCAGAACTACAACTTAAAGGCGGAGATACTGGTCGCCAGCATCAGGCACCCGATCCACGTGTTGGAAGCGGCCAAGCTCGGGGCCGACATCGGCACAATGCCTGCTGAGGTAATGGAGAAGTTACTAGTCCATCCTCTGACAGACATCGGCCTGAAGCGCTTCCTCGACGACTGGAACAAGGCGAAGAAGGAAAGGCCTTCGCTTACAGTCTGAGAGCTGTCGCGAGATCTCAAGAAAACTGTCTGCGCAGCGACTCTTGCATTTGTTTCTGACAGTGAGCGCAAGCCATGGCCGAGGCCACCATCGCTTGAGAGATTGAAAATAGCAGATTCTGGCCTGTCGCACTCCGAGATGGCGACGCGGCCAGAGGTCCGTGCTAGTCCTTGGTTACTTGGAGATGACGCTCTTGACGTCGGCGAGATAGAGATTGAGCCTGCTGACCTCGTACTTCAGCATCTCTAGGTCCATCGCGCTGTAGTAATTCAGGTTGTTCCTGACGTAGCTGGAGAGCGCGCCATACCTGTCGTAGAAGTGCTTCGAGGCGAGCTCTGGCCACTTCGACTCTATCTCCCTCAACGCGAGCCTCCTTTCGTAGCTTCCCTTCGGGACCTTGTGCAGCAAGTGCTCGACCAGGATGTCAGTGACCTGAAAGAGTGCTATCCAGGACTTCTCCGCGGCCTCCCTGAACGGGAGCACGCCTCCGGGGCCACCCCTCGCATAAGTGAAAGTCCTACCCTCGTAGGATGTGTTCTCCGCTGCCTTTAGCAATGCGGGGACCTCCCTCATGAGCTGCTCGGAATTCCTCCATAACTCCGCCATGCTCACAGCATAGTTCTGAGTGTTTAGCTTCTTGCTCACGAGAAAGTTCGGTCATTCTGCGACATTTAAGAATATTGCGACGAATCAAAATCCGGGCCGACCGACGGCTGCCGAAAAAGCCGACCGCCGCTAGCATTTAAAATGCCGCCCGTCGGCGAAGGCGCGAAGAAATGCAGAGACCAACCGGGGCGCAAGACAAACCCGCGAAGGAGGTCATCCAGAAGTTTCTGACATCTCTCCGGGACCTGCACGTCGAGGCGCACGTCGTGAAGGACGAGGCCGAAACCGCCGAGGCCCTGCGGGGGATCATCTCAAACGCAGCCTGCAAGTCGGTCGTCGTCGCCGGGGTGCCCGCCCGGTACGCGGGAGCGGTCAGGGCGGCCCTCGCGGGGGTCCAGGCAGACTTTGTCGAGGACCTCCAGGGCAGGCCCCCGAGGGAGGCAGTGGGCGTCCTCGCCGCCGCGGACGCTGGGGTGACCTGGGCCGTGAACGGCGTCGCCCTCGAGGGCGCGATGCTGGAGGTGGTCTACGACGACTCCGCCAAGCTTGCGTCCTCTCTGCCGATAGTCCACGTCGCCCTGCTGGAGTCCTCCAGCATCCTCCGCGACCTGGCGGAGGCGATGCCTGTGGTGGGAGACATAGTAAGGGACGCCCCCGCGGGCAGGAAGCCCATCATCTCGTTCATCTCCGGCCCGAGCAAGACGGGCGACATCGAGATGAGGCTGCTCTACGGCGTGCACGGTCCCCACACGGTCCATGCCGTCATCCTGGACTGGCATTGAGAGGGGAGTCGGGTGACCAACAACAGGCAGGCACTGCTCTCCAAGCTGAGGCGCGCGCTGAACGACAAGCAGTCCTCGGAGAAGTTCTGGGGCGCGATGACCAAGGCAAGGGCGAACAGGACCGCGCTCCTTCAGAAGGAGCACCTTGACATGCAAGCCATCAAGGAGTCCAACAAAGCGCTCAAGACAGCCGCGGTCGCGGACACGAAGCTCGTCGAGGAGTTCGCAGAGAACATC
>JBGPFY010000145.1:0-2978 GCA_041483615.1 Nitrososphaeria archaeon
AAGAACGCCGCGACGATGACGATGGCGATGGCAGCGGCACCAGCGGCGGCAGCCCCGGCGGCAAAGGCTGAAGAGAAGCCGAAGGTCGAGGAGAAGAAGGAAGAAGAGGCTCTGGCGGGACTGGCCTCGCTCTTCGGCTAGGCTCGCGAACCAAGAATCTCAACGCACGTGCGGATCAGGTTCTAAGACCCACCGCGAGGTATGGCACAATTCACTTTGATTTGGTAGTTTGATCTGGGCGCTGTAGAGTGCCCTGATGTTGTCGGTTGATTACGCGGACGGTGCTGCTGGGGCCTGTCCGTAGCCTCTCTCTTTGGCCTTCGCCAGAACAGCGTTGGCCTCGGCTTCGGCTTTGGCGAGTATGACCGGGGCGCTGTCTGGAGTCAACTCTCCGGCTTCCACCGCGACTGCCAACGCCTCACGGTAAGCCTTCGCGATTATCTCTGGCGCCGTCTCCTTGGTGACATATCCGATGAATATCGCAAGCGCCTTGGACGAAGTGTAACCCTGCACCAGGTTCTCGCGATACTTGTCGAGGTCTATCGCTACTGCCTCTGCCCCGTAAATCAGGCCGTTCTCCAGGGCGAGCGCTATCGCGAGTCCGGCACGGATAGGCTTGATTCCGAGCCTTGACAGGAGGCTCGCAAGCTTCGGGGAGATTGCTGTGCCGGGCTTGGCCACGACCGAGTCTTTGACAACCTGGATGCTTCCGGCTTCGATCTTGGTCATAATGCCCGCCTCTCTGAACTCGCTCAGGACCGGCCCTGCCTGCTGCCCTGTGTTCCCGGCGGGGACGACGATGTCTGCGGGGGCGATGTCCCCAGCCCTCGCGGCGAGGTTGACCCTGTTCTTCTCGAGGAGGAGGAAGAGCTTGAACGGGTCCAGCTTGGTGAATATCAGAGCGTTCTGTCCTTCCAGGTGCTTCAGGAGCTCGTCCGCGTTCTTGATTCCCGAGCGCTTGAGCCCGAGTATCGCGAGCTTGTTCTTGACTACCACAATCTCCGCTTTCCCCCGCAGGACCTTTCTCACTGCCATCAGCTGGGCCGACCTCACCTTGGTGAGCTTTGTGACAGCTAGGACGGGATAGTCCTTGGCGAGCTTGGCGATGCGCGCGACCATCGCGACCTTTTCGGCGCTTGGTTCTCGCTTTTCGACCTGGACCTGCCGGCTCAACTCTCCTCGACCTTGACCTTCGCGAGCTTCCCCATGCTCGTCTTCACAGCCACCGTCCTGATGTTCTTGTCGCCGTTGGGGAGCTTCTTCTGGACGGCCTGGATCATGGCTACGATGTTATCAGCAATCTGTGGGTCGGTCAGCTTCTTGTCTCCGACTCTTGCGCCCACGCCGAGGGACCCCCTGCTCCTGACCCTGATGGCGCTCCTGGTCCTGGTGATCAATGCCTCAATCTGGGCGTTCGGCGGGACCGGCTGGGGAATCTTCCCCCGGGGACCCAGATACTGGCCCAGGATCCTCCCAATCCTCGGCATCAGGGCCGTGTCGGCCAGGAAGAAGTCATACTGCCTTGCCAGGTTCTTCGCCTCCTTCTTGTTCCCTGCGTAGCTCTCAAGCTGGGCTGGCTCTATTGCCCCGTCGACCTTCGCGTTCTTGGCCCTCAAGAGGAGGTCGCCGGAGCCCACGAAGCAAATCGAGGCGCGGTGCGACCCCGGGTGCGGGAGGTACACCATCTCGTTGATGTTCAAGTCCGTCTTCTTCGGGTCGACGTCCCTGAAGGTCAAGAATGCCTCGACAGACTCGGGGAACTTCCTCTCCTTCGAGTCTTTCCCCTTCTTGACCAATTCTGCAATCTGGACGTTTGAAAGCAAACCCGCTACCCCTGGAATCGTGACGAGCCTCCAAATTCTTCTTAAAAGAGTTTCGGGTTGCGAGGGGCTTTCCGCGGGTCGGCGGGCGTTTCGGTTCCGCTTAGTTCTTCGCTTCAAATGCCGAGATAGGCGAGTCCCACTTCCCGCTCTCTATCTCCTTCATGAACTGGCGAGGGTCGGTGTTCTCGACCTTCACTCCCATGCTCACGCAGCTCCCCACGACCTCCTTCACGGCGGACTTTATCGATTTGGCATAGGAGTCGCCCATCTTGACCTTCGCGATGTTGAGGACCTTCTCGAATGTGACGCTTCCCACCAGCTCGGTGTTCGGCTTTCCCGAGCCTTTCGGGACGCCGGCCTCCTTGACAATGAGGGCTGACGTGGTAGGCGTCCCCACGGAGACGGAGAATGCCTTCGTCTCTTGGTCGACCTCGATCTTCACAGGGACGCGCATCCCCTTGAAGTCGCTCGTCACCTTGTTGATCTCGTTCACGATTCCGAGGACGTTCACGCCGAGGGGGCCGAGCTGAGGTCCTAGGGGTGCTCCGGCAGTGGCCTCCCCGCCCATCACCAGCACCGAGACTATCTTCTTTTCAGCCATCTTCGCAGCCTTGTTCTGACCGCCCGAGGCGCAACCCGATTAAAGTGTTTGCCCCGCTCTGGTTGGTTGCTCAAGACCGCGGCTTTCGTTTATTTTGTCGGCGAGGCGTGGCGGATTCTTCGTCCAGCGGGTGTTTATCATGGGTTTGAAGTGGGTCCATTGTCTTAGGACCCGCCTCGGACAAAGCGTGGCTGCCGCCCCTGCTAGGCAGTCACGGTGACTGTCCCACCCATCCCTGGATGGTAGGCGCAGAAGTACGCGTAGTTTCCTGTGGCCGTGAACGTGAAACTGTACTGGTCGAACAGCGCCATGTCCGGGCCGTGTGCTGAGGAGCCTGCGCTGAATATCACGTTGTGGATCTCTGCGTCTCCGCCTCCCGGCGTGTCCATGTTGATCCAGTAGACCGTGCTGCCCTGTTTCACCGCAAGACTACTGGGGCTGAAGTTATTGCCTTGCTGCAGGACTAGGTACTGGACCACCCTGACCGTGATGTCAGTCGACTTCGAGGTCGTGCCGTACGCGGTCCCAATCGTGATCTTGTAAACGCCCGGCGT
>JBGPFY010000146.1:0-2926 GCA_041483615.1 Nitrososphaeria archaeon
CCTCGTCTACGGTCTCATTGCCCTGCTCCTCTCCGGAGTCAGCGGCCGGAAGGAGTACGGCGACCGAATCTCAATCTATACCTTCGCCGCCTATGGGGTGGTCTTCATCCTCACCGTCGTCGCCCTCGCCTTCACGCAGGTCCTGAGCTCCCCGCAGCCGCTCCCCACCGTCATCATCTCCCTGCTCCCTCCTCAGCTCGCATTCGGACTTATCCTGGTCGGGGGAGAGAGGCTCGCCCCTGCCCAGACAGGCGTGATCTGCGAGCCCCTCAAACCCCTTGACCGCCAACCGTCCGAGGGCAAGGGAGGGAAGCGGAAGTTCGACAGGAAGAGGCGCATCGTCATAAGCGCGGGCCTGGCCACCGCAGTCGCTGGCGTTCTCCTCTACTATGGCGTCGGCCTCCTCTTCCCAAAGGCCGGGATTAGCAGGGCGGAGGCCGTCAACGCCCTAAACGCCCAGGAGGTGACGACTACTGACCGGTTCTACCGTGTGGATGTGAACATCTTCCCGCCGACGCTCAACGCCAGCAGCTGGACCCTCCCCGTGAAGGGTTTGGTCTCGAATCCCCTCACCCTCGACTACAACCAGCTCGTCTCGATGGGCTCAGTCGAGCAGTATAACACGCTGGAGTGCATCAGCAACGAGATCGGTGGCGACCTCATCAGCACGGCCAAGTGGAAGGGGGTCAAGCTGAAGGACGTCCTTGCCCAGGCCCAAGTGAAGCCCGAGGCGACGTACGTCGTCTTCAAGGCTGCCGACGGCTATGATGTCGGGATACCCATGGACAGGGCGATGCTCGACGGGACCATCCTTGCGTACCAGATTAATGGTGCCCCCCTCCCAGCGGATCACGGCTTTCCAGTCCGGATGATAGTCCCGGGCTATTACGGGATGATGAACTGCAAGTGGCTCAACAGCATCGAGCTGGTGAGCGAGAAATATTACGGGTATTGGCAGGTGCGCGGATGGGCCAACGAGGCGCAATATCAGACCGGGTCAGAGATAGTGACCCCGGGCACAGCTCAAGTGGCGGACCGCTTTGGAATAGGGGGAGCCCCAAACATCCCGGCTGGGATGACTCCGATCGCAGGGGTCGCCTTTGCAGGAGATAGGGGCGTCGAGAAGGTGGAGGTGAGCACCGACGGGGGGAACACTTGGATGCCGGCGAGCGTCAAGGACCCGCTCTATGAGTACACGTGGGTCCTGTGGACGGCCAACTGGAACCCGCCGTCGACTGGTCATTATTCCCTCGCGGTCAGGGCCACGGATAAGACCGGGAGAGTGCAGACCGCCGTCATGAACGCCCCCTTCCCGAGCGGGGCCACGGGTTACCACATCGTGGACGTGGGCGTCACTTCCGGTTGAGCTTCCTCACAGCGTAATCTTCAGGAGAACAGCGAGTCCCACGAACTCCAGCACTGACATCGTGGAGAGGAACGGAAGCGCGTCCACACCGAAGTAAGGGGCCATGGTCGCATAGGAGTACGCCGTGAGGGCGCTGTTCGCCAGGAGCAGGAGGGCGAAAAACATCAGCCCAATCGAGTGAGACGCTCGACTCTTGATAGCGATCCTGGCGAAAATGTAGAGCAAGATCAGAAGGAGTGCGGAGTTGAGGGAGGAGAAGATGATCGCCACTTCCATAATCGGATCCATCGGCTCGAACCCCGATGCAGCGAACCCTCCTTCAGAGTATTAAGGATATTTCATATTCTGTTGACTCATGGATAAATAGCGTTGCGCAGTTTTGGCCCTCGTGCAGGACAACCAGGATCTGCGCCGTCTCTTGTGGTACCTCTTGGGAGCGACCAGGGGCGGCGAGATGAGGGCGCGCTTGATTCAAGCCCTGAGAGTCCAGCCTGGCAACATGAACCAGCTCGCAAAGCGCCTCGGTGTCGAGTACAGGACGATACAGCACCATATCGAGGTCCTCAAGAAGAACTCACTCGTCGAATCGACTGGCGAGCATTACGGCCTGACCTACTTCCTCAACCCGTGGATGGAGGCGCACATCGGGATCTTCGAGGACCTCTGCCGCAAGCTCAAGTTCGACCTCGAATGAGATGTTGAACCAACCTTGAACCAATATTGAAAAACCGATAAATGGAATTTCGCTCGTCCAAAGGTTTGATGGTAGTCGCTAGCGCCAAGCGTCGGGCAGTAAGCAACGCCGTCTTCGCGGCCACAGTCGTGGTCCTCCTTGCCGTGGCAGCCGGCGGATTCCTTCTTTATGGCACGAAGCCGGCGATGGAGGAAACCATGACCGTCACGGCGACCCGTTCCCCATCCTCTAGCTCAATTAGCGAGGGCGCGGCTCCCGCAATCGCCTTCACCCCCGCCAAGGGGCAGATGTTCGGAGGTGGCTGGCTGATCGTGGCGCCGTTAGGAAACGGAAGCTACGCGATATCGATACACGCGACGGGGCTCGAACCCGCATCCATGGGCGCGTACATCGTAGAGGGCGCCCAGAACAGCGGGCAGATGGCAAAGGTCCCTATCGCTGGAAACAACGCGACCCAGAGTGAGTTCACAGCGGACAGCCTCGGAAGCGGGCAGTTCTTCGCCGTCCTTCATCAGAAGCCGTCGTCCGCATACGAGAGCGTGTCAATAGTCTTCCTGCCAGGCATGCAAATGCAGAACGCGGTCGTCGTGGCCACGGCCTCGCTAACGATGTAGTCGACTAGCCTACCGTCGTACTTTAAGGGCTCCTGCAGGACTCCCGGGCCCTTGGACGGGGCCAGAAGCGGCGAGGGCGTCGGGTACGGCCTGAGGCGCTACCTTTCAATGAAATCGGCCTATTCGCCCGAATTCTCGCCGGAAGGCCAGAGGGTGGCGTACCTCTCCGACTTGACGGGCGTCCCCCAGATTTGGATGACGGCGCTCTCGGGGGGCCGCATACCCCAGCAGATCACTTTGGAGGACGAAAGG
>JBGPFY010000147.1:0-2858 GCA_041483615.1 Nitrososphaeria archaeon
ACGAAGATGAAGAAGAGCGGGAAGATGAGCTCGAAGAAGAGCGACGCCTTGTCGAGGTTCGCCCTCAGGTTGCGGTAGACCAGCCTCAGGTAGACGTTCAGCTTGCCTTCGCCTCCCTGCCCGAGCTCTCGATCATGCTGATGAACGCGTCCTCGAGGGTGGTCTCCGCGATGTATATCGAAGAGACGTGGAGACCCAGCCTCTCGGCCGTCCTGTAGATCTCGGGTATCACCGCCTCGGGCTTCGAGGTCTTCGCCCTGTACGTCCCGCTCGACTCGTCCAGCTCCACGGAGGCCACGTCACCGTGGCGCGACAGTGCCTGCTGGAACTCGCCGGAGGAGCCCTCTAGGAACTTGAACTCGACCTCCTTCGCGTTGCCGAACTTGCGCTTGAGGTTCGCAGGCGTGTCTATCTCGACCACGCGGCCGCGGTTTATCACGGCGATTCTGTCGCAGAGGTACTCCGCCTCCTCCAGGATGTGGGTAGTGAAGAAGATGGAAAGGCCGTCGGTGACCTTTTCCTTGAAGTAGTTGAGGGCGTTCCTCCTCACTATCGGGTCGAGCCCGACCGTGGGCTCGTCAAGGAAGAGCAGGTCCATGTCGTGGATGAACTCGCGCGCGACCTGGAGCCTCCTCCTCTGCCCGGTGGAGAGATCGAGCGAGGACATCTTCCTGAACTCCTCCATCGAGAACTTTTCGATCAGCTCCTCAATCCTGTCGCTCCTCAGCTTCTTGGGGACGTTCCAGAGCAGCCCGTAGAGGTTCATGCTCGTCTCGACATTGAGGCCCTGGTCGAAGCTGTCCTGCTGCTGGACGACCCCTATCCGCTCGCGGATCTTGCTTCCTTGGGTCCTGAGGTCGAAGCCCGCGACGGTCGCGCTCCCGGTCGTGGGCGGGAGGAGCGTCGTGAGCATCTTCGTGGTAGTGGTCTTTCCCGCCCCGTTAGGCCCGAGGAAGCCGAAAATCTCGGACTTGCCCACCTGGAATGTCATGTCCGCGACCGCCTCCTTACTGCCGAACCTCTTCGTGAGGCCCCGTGCGTCTATCGAGGCTTGGGCGTCGTTCAAATCGGCGGGTACCGGAGGCTTCCTCGATTATTTAACGTGCGCCCGCGATCACTTTGCGAGGCTCGTGATTTGAACCGTGGTCTCCGTCCCGTCTGTCATCTTCTCATAAAGGTAGACCGCGAGCCTCTCAAAGGTCCCGGGAATCGTCACGTATTTTACCGTGATGGTCTTGTAAGGGGGGCTGGGCACGGCGAGGGAGTAGGTCGCGACGTCGAACTGAGTCGGCCCTACGCTCGTCGAGTTCACAGAGGTCTTGCTGAGCATCGAAAGGAGCGTCGAGTTGTTGCTTATCGCCGTGACGAGCGACAGCGCCGAGACGTAGATCTGCGCCACGATGTAAGCGCCGCTGCCAGTGTAGTTTCTGTCTCCAAGGACGTCGACCCTGTCGATTCCTCCCTGCGGGTTGAACCACGCGATCACCCTGTTCCCCACCCCGCCCTGCGAGAACTCGACTTTGGTGTACTGGATGGAGTTGAGCGAGGCCTTCCCCAGGACCAGGTACGAGACAGACTGCTGCTGGATCACCCCGTTCCCCTGGCCGTTGAGAACCACTGAATCCTGCATCTGCAACCGGGAGAAGGCCCCGAAGAGCGTGAGCAGCGTGACGCCCTGACCGCTCCCGCCCGCCTGCAAGGACGTGGACTTGGCCCCGAAGCCAGTCGACAGCGACGGGGCAAGGTATGCTCCCACGAGCACGACGATAATCAGGACGACGACGATTCCCGTCTTGCCCGCGCTAGAGAGACCGCTTCTGTAGGGGTTCATGCGACGCTTCTGTTGCCGTCAAGGAAGACGGCGTATTTAGAACTTGGCAGCGCGATGCTTCGGCGCCTACCCGGCCTGGATTACGGCGAGCGTCTGGTCCGCGTCCTTCCGCATGGACTCGAGGATCCCGTCCTTGACGCCCTTCTTGCTCATGTGCTTGGCGAAGTCCTGGAGCGTGATTATCCCCAGAAGCCTGTTCTCCTTCACGACGGGGAGGTGCCTGATCTTCTTCTCGAGCATCAGCGTCGCCGCCTCCCTTACGGACCTGTCCGGGTGGATGGTGATCAGCGGAGACGACACGATCTCTCCCACGTGCACACGCATCGGGTCCCTCCCCTCTGCAGTGATCTTCCTGATGATGTCCCTCTCCGTGACTATGCCTGTCGCCCTGCCGATGTCGAAGACTATGAGGCTGTCACTGTCTGTCGACCTCATGAGCCTGGCGGCGTCGCTCACCGGGGTGTTGAGCGTGGTAAGCGGGACGTCGACCGTCATCAAATCCCTGACACGTGGCATGGTGCGCAGGAGGGCCTCGCCGCTAATGAACCAGCCCGAAGATTCCTCTATACTTCCATGTGGCCTATAGATTCTCTATGAAACGACGCGCAGATTGATCTCGGCGAAGAAAGCGACGGCAAGGGTTAAGTCTGGCCCGAAGGCCGCAGCCTCATGCTCGACCTCGGGGCGAAGGCGCCCGACCTCGGGGATCTCCGGGGGGCAGACGGGAACCGATATGCGCTCCATTCCTTCGACGACAAACCCGTCCTCGTCGTCATGTTCACCTGCAACCACTGCCCGTACGTGGTGGCCTACGAGGACAGGATGGTTGCGATTCAGAGGGACTACGCGGGGAAGGGAGTCCAGCTCGTCGCGATAAACTCGAACGACGACAAGACCTACCCCGAGGACGCCTACCCAGAGATGGTCAAAAGGGCCAAGCAGAAGGCCTTCAACTTCCCATACATCAGGGACCAGGACCAGAAGGTCGCCGAGGCCTACGGGGCCGTGTGCACTCCGCACGTATTCG
>JBGPFY010000148.1:0-2833 GCA_041483615.1 Nitrososphaeria archaeon
ACCACCGAGCTGAGGACGACCCCATACCTCAGGACTTTTCCTATGATGTCGTTAAGCTCGGCCCCACCTCCGCTTTTCAGCCTGAGACCCCCGTCAATATCATCTCTGCGCCCAAGGCCAGCAGCACGACGATGAAGAGCAATCGGACCGAGGCGGGCCTGGACTTTAGCAGGACTTTGGCCCCCGTCAGGGAGCCGACGACAACCCCCAGCGCCACGGGGGCGGCCAGCAGGACGTTCACGTAACCTCCGACATAGAGGATCCCCGTGCTCGCAGTGGCAGTGACCCCGATCATGAAATTGCTAGTGGTCGTCGAGACCTTGAAGGGGAGCCTCATCATCGAGTCCATCCCAAGGACCTTCAAGACTCCGCCTCCAACGCCGAGGAGACCGGACGTCAAGCCCGCGAAGAAGATCACTACAAAGCCGGCAGGAACTCTCGTCGCGACATACCTCACCCTCTCGTTTAGGGACTTGTCGTCATAATCCCCGCTAAGCTTGAATCTCTGGGCGAGGGCGTTAGGCGTTTCGTTGACGGTCCGCTCGCCCCTACGCTCTATCCTCGCGTTCTGAATCACGTTATAGGCGGAGAGGAAGAGAACCAGCCCAAACACTATGAAGATGACCCAGCTCAGGCCATTCCTCACGAAGTAGAGGATGCTAAGGACACCGACTATGGAGCCTAGGACGGAGCCGATCTCCAAGAACATCCCGATCCTGAGGTTGGTTATCCGGTCCCTAACGTAGGCAGAAGCCGACCCGCTCGAGGTCGCTATCGTCGAAATGATGCTCGCCCCGATGGCGTACTCAATGGGAACGCCGAAGCCTATCGTGAGCGCCGGGACCACGAGTATCCCTCCTCCTACCCCCACCATCGACCCGACAAGGCCGGCAACAATGGCAACAAGGAACATCAAGAGGAGGTATTCGTCAATCCCAATCACGAGGAGTTCAGCTTTCGGTCGCCCTTACCGTAAATAAGGATATGAGTCCCGGAGAGCGCCTTTTTTGCGAGACGAGGACTCCCTAAATGACTTCGATTGACGCTTCAGAGAAGCCTTGCTTGACGAGTATCTCGACCACCCTGTCCCTGTGGTCGCCTTGCAGCAGGACGATCCCGTCCTTCACCGTCCCGCCCGTCGCTAGAATTTTCTTCATCCTGGTGCCGAGCTCCTGCAGGTCCTTCTCGTTCATCTTCAGGCCCTCGATCACCGTGGTTGGCTTCCTGAACCTTCGCATCTCCATGCGCACCTTCACCCGCGCCTCTTCGCGGTCGAGCTCCGCCACAATGTCGTCAAAGCCCTCTTCCTCGTCCCGTGTGCTCACTGGTGTATCACGGTATGCATGATTCTACTATTAAGACTTAGCATGGCTCCGCGCGAGCGTGAAAAGGAATGGGCCTCAATGATGTCAGACGCGATATTCGCTTATTAACAGCACATCGGGTCAGGCGTCCGAGTCGGGCCTGTAGCTCAGTCTGGTCAGAGCGACCGGCTCATAAGAGGTTCATCGCCTCGTAGACACCGGTCGGTCGAGCGTTCGAATCGCTCCAGGCCCATCACCATCTTACCGAGCTCTCCCCGTCGTGGCCCCAGCCAAGAGTTGAAGTCCGAGGCGAGCAATCGTTTTATTCGCTCAGTTCTCCTGCGCGTCCTTGTCCCGGAATGAGGCCCAGCATCCTAGTGGTTCAGAATGCAGAGTGGGAGGGTCCAGGGCTGATTGGGGTGCATGCCCGAGCCGCCGGGGTGAGCCTCGTCACCCTCGAGCTCTTCCGGAAGTCGCGCCGTGCCCAGGCCGTCCGTCTGCAGGAGCTGGAGAAAGGCAGGTATGCCGCAGTGGTCTCTCTCGGGTCGCCCTCGACCGCCTACCTTCCCGAGTCCAACCCCCACCACGAAGACCTTGTCCAGATCTTTAGGCTGATCAGGACGAAGCGGATGCCTTCTTTCAACATATGCTACTCGATGCAGTTGTTCTCGATTGTGCACGGGGGTAAGGTCGTCAGGAACCCCGCAGGAAAAGAGGTCGGTTTCAGAGAGGTCCGCCCCACCCCTGAAGGCGAGTCTGACCCCATAATCGGGCCGGTGGGGCCGTACAAGACCCTCCAGTGGCACGGAGACATCGTCGAGGAGCTGCCAAGGGGGGCTATCCGCCTGGCGTCCTCGTTGAAGACCGAGAATCAAGTCGCGGTCCTAGACGGCATTCATTACCTCTTGCAGGCCGACGGGCAGGCGGCGACCCCGTCGATGGTCAGGAGTTGGCTGAAGCACGACGGCGAATGGGCGACCCGGGGCACCGGGTTGAAAGCGCCGGATATCGTCCGCGAGGCAGTCGAAGGTGAGGCCTACTTCCGGAACACTTTCCTCAGGATCTTCGGGAACTTCCTCGCACTCGTCCTCTCCTCCGGGCGCTGAGGGGAGGCCTTGGCCTCTGGAGAGTGGGGCCAAAAGAGGGGGCCGTCGCATTCATAACCAATCTGCAACAGATTTTGAAAAACTGCTTAATTGGATGAGACGCCAAAAAACGCGCGTGAACACGATTGCAACAAGGATGTCTGACCTCTTCGGAGGACCGCCTCTGGCTCGACCAGAATCGCGCGCTGATCCCGACTTGATGCTCCAAGGGGGGACGAGAGATTGAAGACAAGAGCCCTCGCCGGACTGAGCTTGGCCATGTTCCTTCTCGCTGGCTTTTCAATCGCGGGGATGGCCCACGCGGCGCCTTCGGGCACGGTGTACGTGGAAGATAATGCCACACCGGTGAATCACGTTCTTCAGTTTCAGAGCGGGCCAAACGGGGTCCTGTCGCTCGCCAACACCTTCTCGGCGCAAGGCTCG
>JBGPFY010000149.1:0-2767 GCA_041483615.1 Nitrososphaeria archaeon
CCCGGATTCCGCTGTCCAGCTTGTCGCTCCTCGTCCGACTCCTTTCAAGGAGGACGCATCTCCTGCCAGACCTCGCGACCTCCTCGAGCTCGTCGGGCGAGAGCTCCCTGTCCACAAACACCGCCCTCGAGCCCATCACGAAGTCCGCGACGACCTTCGATCCCGGACTGATTGCGACTTGCTCCTCGCAATCTAGACCAATCGAGTAAAACAGACTCGCGACTGCGGCATGAAGGCTGCTCCGATAGGCTTTCTTCTTCCACCTATATTCCCTCGAATATCCGCCCTTGTCGAGCCCCCGCAGCCGGGGAGCCAGGCGGCGCAGCACGTTCTCTTCCACTCGTGTTCCTCGAAGTCTCGGTCGATTTATACTGTTTCTGGCGCGCAGATTCCCGTCTCGATAGGTGTCCTGAAATATGGAACTGGGGCGGGGGAGTCAAATTCGATGACACCGCAGGAGTCCGGCAATAGATGCCCCTCGTGGTAGGTCTTACCTGGCCCTTCGACCATGACAACTCCGTCGCGGCCATACTAGATGGGAAGCTCATCTTCGCCTCAGAGGAGGAGAGGTACACAAGGCACAAGCACTCCGTCTACGAGCCCCCGTTCAATTCTCTCGTGAGCCTCTTCAGGCATATTGGGAAAATCGGACTACGGCCAACAGACATCGACGCGTTCGCGGTGAACTGGAACCCGAGACTTTTCCATGGCGCGCACAAGAACGCCCTCTTCTTCCGCACGCTTTCGAAGACCAAACCATACCTCTCAACGGTCGAGCGACTCGGTGCTATTGGCCGTTGGACGTTGGGAGCCAACTACGTCAGTCTTTTGAATCACGTCATAAGGCGGGCCCACGCCGCGGTCGGGGCTTCTATGCCCCACCGGGCTAGGATCGTCCCCGTCGAGCACCACCTCTCCCACGCGAGTTCCGCGTTCTACTTCTCGGGAGCCGCCTCTGCAGTCGCCATGACGATTGACGGCAGCGGGGAGAGGGATTCCACCGTGATATGGAAGGTAAAGAACGGAGAGTTCGAGAGGCTACTCGCCCTTGGCACCCCGACCTCATCCCTTGGCCTGCTCTACGAGTCTCTCGTCACAAGAATCGGGTACGACCCTCTCGAGGGACCGGGCAAGATGATGGGGCTCGCTCCCTACGGCGCATCCTCGCCCGCCTATCACAGACTGCGCGAGCTTGTGACGATAAACGACGACGGCGGGGGGGACTCCCCCTACGGCATTTCGGTCCGGAGGCGGTCTGCTTTGAAGAGTTGGGCAGGTCTCTACCTCGAGGCCACTGACAGCCTCTTTGAGAGAATCACCTGGAATCCAAGGGGGCAAATCGATCCTGCCGCGGCGAATCTCGCCTGGGCGGCCCAGCGGGTGACCGAAGAAGCCGTTCTGGCCACCGCTAGGTGGGCGCGGAAAAACTCGGGCGCCGACGCCCTTCTTATGGCGGGAGGAGTCGCGCTCAATGCAAAGGCGAACATGGAGGTATACTATTCTGACATCTTCAACGACATCTTCGTCTTTCCAGCCTCCAACGATGCCGGCGGTGCCATAGGGGCCGCGGCGTACGTCCATGACCATGAATTGGGGGGGAAAATGGACCGACGCAGGATGACTAACGTGTACCTCGGTCCAGAGTACAGCGATGAGGAAGTTTCAGTGGCGATTAGAGACTCCACGTGGCGCTCCGTTGCCGTGGGAGCCGACATGGGAGAGGTCGCTGAGCTGGTCGCAGCAGGAAAGGTCGTCACAGTTCATCAGGGTAGGGCCGAGCTCGGACCTCGGGCCCTTGGCAACAGAAGCATAGTAGCAGACCCAACCGACAAGGAGACGTGGACCAAGGTCAACAGGATCAAGGGGCGGGAGTGGTGGAGGCCCCTAGCGCCATCGCTCACTGACGCCGAGCGATACTTCGTCCGAGGTCGGCCGCACGAGTTCATGGTAATGATGTACCGGTTTCTCGATGGAGCCGGCGAGCGCGTCCCTGCGGTCAAGCACGTGGACGGGACCGCGCGCATCCAGACCGCAAGCCATGAAGACAACCCTGTGTGGGCCGACCTAATCAAGTCGTTCGGAGAGCTGAAGGGCGAGGCGCTCGTGGTGAACACCAGCTTCAACCTGGCCGGAGAGCCGCTCGTCGAGACGCCCCAGGACGCCCTCAGGAGCTTCACGCAGGGGGGGTTCGACGCGCTTTACATCGGCGACCATCTCATCAGAAAGCGGGCGAACTGATTGGTCATGCGTCGACGCGATGCGCCAAGCGCCAGTCCGAGAGCTGCCGCCAGACTCCCTCCTGCACTTCTCTCTTCGAAACGCCTCAAGTCACCCTGAGAACTTTCGAACTTGCTACCTATCGGTTTTTGAGAAGTCGCAACACGAGTCGGTGAATGATGTTGGTTTCCAATGGCTTATCCACGCACTATGAGCTTTGCCATTCCCAGGAGTGCGCCACGTTTCTCGGCACACCCTTTGCTCGCAGAAGGGGCGCCCGACTGGAGATTAAAGGACACTTCGGCCGGCCCAATAGCTCTGGAGCGCAAGGGGCTCTCCATCACTTTTGTGAAATTATGCGTCAATAGGAGGGCTCCTTTAGATTTTTTTTGAATCTCACTTAAATAATTCATGCGTTTGGACATATCTATCACCATGGGAAGTGTCCCATTTCTTCTTGAGATAGGTAGCGGAGGCAGAGGGGCTTTTCGAGCTAAGAGGAGGAGACCCAACGAATCTCTCTCCAAATCGCAGAGGGCGGCAACCCCTC
>JBGPFY010000150.1:0-2756 GCA_041483615.1 Nitrososphaeria archaeon
CCCGCGGCGCCAATGCCCTGCTGGGCGATTCCGGTGCCTATCAGACCGCCGGCCATGACCAGGGCGGCTGCGATTGCAAGTTGAGGATCGACTACTGCCATGTTGAGATTCTGCGGTTTCTTTTCCTTAGGTGAAGCGTATTTATGCGTATCTGCGATTGTGAACCACGGCGCAAGGCTGCCGGATTGTGGACCGGGTTGGAGCCTTGCGACTCAGGACATCAAGCGCAGGATGGCCTTCGCGACCTCGCCGTCGGATTGCTCCAACGCTGCGACTGCCTTCTCTCTCGTTACGTTTGCTTGTTGCTGCACGAGCATGATGTCCTCGTCTGAGAACTTCTTCGCCTCCTTGGCGACCTCCTCGACCTCTCCGGCGACCTGGAAGACCCTGTTGCCCTGGAAGTTGACCTCGGAGACCGAGGCCGCGGCGATGACAAGGTCCTTCGTACGCGTCCGGATGATCACCTCTTCGACGTCGGGAATCTCCTTCTGGTTGATCCCCATCCGCTCCATCATCCGCCGCGCGTTCCTGTCGTTGATCTTCATTCCCATAGAGACCCCCTGACCTTCACTGTTGGCGAGTCTAGCCTTAAAGCCATCGTTGTTAGAGGTTCTATGTCTGCGTGTTTGCCGTAGCCCTAGTTTTGACAGCGACACCGTACTTGAACCCGCGCATGAAGTCCCCATGGATCTTCGCGCTCCCGACGGCGATGACGTTCCCCGAGGGGTCGAGGACGGCTACCTCCCCCGAAGGGAGGACGTGCCTTCCCACGGATTTCACGAACTTGCAGAAGACCGACCTCCCTTCGCTGACGAACTTTACGGCGGCTTGGTCGACGACGACGGAGTTCTCCGCGTACGCCTTGGATCTCATCAGCAGCGAGGCGCCGTAGTGGGTCGGGGAGATGACGCCGTTGGGCCTCACCGTGGCGAAGAGCCGGTCGTCGTGGATTACCTGTTTCAGCCTGTCCGACCGCTTCGAGTACACGAACTTCAGGCCTCTCTTGGGAAGCGCCCTGCTGGTCCCGACCCCGAACTCGTAGTCCAGCATGATGGAGAACTGCTTCCTGCCGTCGAGTAGCCTCATCTTGGTCAGTGGCCTCGGTGGTTTCGGCCTATCTAAAAATCTGCAACCTTTGGATTTTCAAAGGAACCTTTAAGGCGAGCTCGGAGGCACGGACCTTGATGAAGGCTGCGTGCGAGGTATGCGGTTCTCCTCTTCGCGCGTCTCCCAACAGAGTGGAGATAGACGGAGCAATCATGGTCGTCTGCAACAATTGCGCGAGGCTGGGCAAGCAAATCGGGCCGAGCCCTCAGGCAAGGGAGCGCGCCAACCCTGTCCAGAACGCCCTCAGGACGATGGCGCAGAGGCCCAGCGAGCCGGAGTACGACGTGGACCCCGATTATTATTTGAAGATAAGACAGGCGAGGGAGAAGCTGGGCATGTCGCAGGAGCAGCTGGGGAAGCTCCTCAACGAGAAGCTCTCGGTGATCAAGATGGTGGAGTCCAAGAAGCTGAAGCCCGATGTCACCCTGACCAGGAAGTTCATGCACCAGCTGAAGATCAATCTGTTAGTGTCCCTCTCCGAACTCGAGGGCGGCAGGCCGACCGGAGTCTGATCAATAACAAGGTCCTCCTCGTAACGCGCCCCGACAGGGACACAATCGAGGAGGCGGACGCGCTCGCCAGGGCCGCGGGTTACGAGCCCGTAGGCTTCGTGACGCAGGGCTTCCTGCACCACGCGAAGTACGGGGTCGGGACCGGGAAGGCCGAGGAGGTCGCACGGGAGGTGGAGGCGAAGGGCGCGGGCCTCGTCCTCTTCGACTCGGCCTTGAGAGCCTCGCAGGCATACTCGCTGGCCAAGCTCTGCAAGGTGGAGGTGAAGGGCCGGGAGAAGGTGATCCTGGAGATATTCGCGATGCGCGCCTCCACCGCCGAAGCCAAGCTCCAAGTCCAGCTCGCGGAGCTAGAGTACGAGCTGCCCAGGGCTAGGGAGAGCGTCAAGATGGCGAGGCAGCGCGAGCAGCCCGGGTTCTTCGGGCTGGGCAAGTACGAGGCCGACGTCTACACTAGGATGATGAAGAGCCGCGTCTCGACGCTGAAGAAGAAGGTCGAGGGCGTGGCCAAGAGGAGGGAGATTTTCAGGGAGCACAGGAGGAAGCTCGCGTTCCCGACCATAGCCCTGGCCGGGTACACCGCGGCGGGGAAGACGAGCCTCTTCAATCGGCTGACGGGGGAGTCCAAGAGCGTCGACGCCGGCGTGTTCACGACGCTCGCGCCCACGACGAGGGCGATAGTGGTGGGGGACAGGAAGACCCTTCTCACCGACACGGTCGGGTTCATCAGCAACCTCCCCGCGTATCTCATCGAGTCCTTCAAGTCCACGCTGGAGGAGATATCGTACGCGAGCGTTGTCCTACTTCTCCTCGACGTGAGCCAATCCGCCGAGAAGTTCCTCAGGAGCTACGAGAGCTCGGCGCAGGCCTTGACGGAGCTGATGGTCAAGCCCTCCAAAGCGTTAATCGTCCTCAACAAGTGCGACCTCGCGCCCGCGGAGCTGATTGAGGAGAGGAAGCGGGAGCTCGGGCCGGTCGACATCGTGGAGGTCTCTGCAAAAACGGGTCAGGGGGTGGAGAACCTGCTCAGGCTCGCCGATTCGAGGCTCAGCGAGGTGGCTGAGGAGGAGGGGATAGAGGGCAAGGTCGCCCTCTGAGTCGGGGCATGAAGAGCGTCAGGGTCGTGAGGGTCGGCCACAG
>JBGPFY010000151.1:0-2740 GCA_041483615.1 Nitrososphaeria archaeon
CTGGCTCTTGCGTTCTCCTCGATGGCTTTGAGCAGGTCATCGGGGACGATGACGGACCTCGGCTCAGAATCCGGTCGCATCGCCACCTTCACCTTCTCTCCCGCATCTTTGCCTATGGCCTTCCTGATGTCGCTCTTTACAACCAGGAAGTGCTCACCTTGGCCTGTCGGAAGAAGAGTGCTTCGATAAGGGTGTCCGTCGATCGTCCCCTTTCACCCTGACTTGTGACCTCGTGCCGAACTCCTTCACGGTATCGAAAGGGACAACCAAGTATGTCCACGTCCCGGCTCCCTCGGGCCTCACGAACACGGCCTCGAATTTGCGCGAGGTCATTACCGATAACGTGGGCCAACCAGATTATAAGATTGCAGGAGGTCGGCCGCACGAGCCCTCTATTGCGTGGCGCAGCAGACGGCCCGAACTGCTTATAGCGTGCGAGATGAGA
This sequence comes from Nitrososphaeria archaeon, assembly GCA_041483615.1. Taxonomy (GTDB): domain Archaea; phylum Thermoproteota; class Nitrososphaeria; order Nitrososphaerales; family Gagatemarchaeaceae; genus Gagatemarchaeum. The sequence continues at coordinate 446 of JBGPFY010000151.1, forward strand.
GTCTGACAAAGATGCCGAGCATCGATGTCGACGGTGTCTCGCTATATTACGAACGTGCCGGGAACGGCGCGCCGGTCGTGTTCTGTCACGGGATTCCCACCGACTACCGCGCATGGGGCGCCCAGGTAGATGTCTTCTCCAAGAGCTATGCGACTGTGACATACAGCAGGAGGTACGCGGCTCCGAACCACAGAGAGGGCGATGTGACCGACAGCACCATCGGGAACAACGCGGCCGACCTCAAGGGCTTGATCGATAAGCTCGGCGTCGCTCCCGTGCATCTTGTGGGCCATTCTTACGGCGGGTTCGTCGCCGCATATCTTGCGGCTGACCATCCTGACCTCGTCAGCACCCTCGTGCTCGTGGAGCCCGCCATCGCAACCTTGCTGATAGAGGACCCGAACAGCTCGGGGCAGATGCTCTCGCTGCTCCTGCGCAGCCCTTCGGTCGCGCTCTCGGCGAGGCGCTTCCAGTCGGGGGCCCTTGCTCCAGGCCTGAAGGCCCTGGACTCCGGCCAGAGCGAGACGGCCATCCGGCTCACCGTCGACGGCCTCCAGGACAAGCGGGGGGCCTTCGCCTCGATGCCCGACCCCGCGAAGAAGATGATGCTGGACAACGCCGCCACGCTCGCAGAGCAGAGGACCAAGCTCCCTCCGTTCAAAGAGAGCGCCGGGAAAATCTCTTGCCGGACCCTGGTGATAAACGGCGGACAGAGCGCGCTGTGGCTCCGACGAATCGGGGAACTGGTCGCCCGGTCCGTGTCGCAATGCGAGGCCTTGACGATAGCTGGCTCGGGGCATTTCCCGCACCTCGAGAGCCCATCAGAATTCAACTCGAAGGTGCTCGGGTTCTTCTCGAAGCGCGCATAGCGGCGTCCCGCGTCGGTCATGGCCACAGTCTGCGACCACCCCTTATATCGTCTCGCAAAGGAAGCCTCCACGTTGGCCCTTGAGAGTCGCGGGGCGATCCTCACGCTGCCGGTGGCTTACATCCTCTGGTACTTCACGTTCCAGGTACCCGTCTTCGACTTTTGGATCAGGATAACCATCTCGGCGTTCATCCTCTTGGGCACGGCAATTGCGGTCGGCAGGAAAGAGCTCTCGGTGAAACCAACGCCCCGCGCGGTTGCGCTCGGGCTGGTCTCGGCAGTCCTCCTGTACCTCTTCTTCTGGGCCGGCTACCAGGTCCTCAAGGGCTTCCCCCAGTTCACGGGGCAGATATCCTCGGTCTACTCGCTGAAGGCCGCCGAGCCGGTGTCTGTCATAGCGGGCGTCCTCCTATTTCCGATAGGTCCGACGGAGGAGATCTATTGGAGGGGCCTCATCCAGCACGCTTTACGCAAGAGGCTCTCGACGCGGAACTCAATCCTCCTAACGTCGGCGCTCTACGCGTCCATTCATATCCCGACGCTCAACCCTGCGCTCATGCTCACGGCCTTCATCGGCGGGCTGGTCTGGGGCTATGTCTACACCAGGTTCGGGCTCGCGGCCTCGATGGTCTCGCACACCCTGTGGGACGAGATGATCTTCGTCTTCTTCGTGATCAGCTAGCTGGCTTCACGTCAAGAACAACCCTGCTGAAAGCAGGAGCGTGAAAGCCACCGAGTGCAGGAACGTCCTCATCGTCCTTTTGCCATACACCACCGGCGGCGGTTGGTCAGCAGATTCTCCTCCTCGAGACCAAAGAAAGAGCGGGACGGCGTCGATGCAAAGCAAGCCGGTCGGGGGAATCCAGCCGACCGCTGCCGACGCGACGACAACAACGTATGACAAGAAAGCCAGAAAGGCGACGAGGGCTTGGGTCCTCCTCTCCCCTAGGACGACGGCAAGGGAGCGCTTCCCGGCCTCCTTGTAGGGTTCTAAGAAGATGAGGTCATGCATCAGAAGTATGTCGACGGTGAGGAGACCGGTCGAAAGCGACACGACCACCGGAAGGAGGGCGACTCCCCCCGTCAAGACAAAGTAGGCTCCCAAGCAGGGTATCGGTCCGAAGCTGAGCAGGATTGAGACCTCTCCGAGACCCAGTCCCCGGTAGTCAAGCTTCAGGGGCGGCGCGGTGTAGAAGTAGCTGAGTATGATCCCCGGGAGGGCTATGCCGATCGCGAGCCACCCGACGACCCGCGAGAGATACATTCCAATTGCGATGCTGAGCGCGTAGAAGAACGCGGAGATGACGAATCCGTCCCTCACGCTGATAAAGCCGCGAGTTATCGGCTTCCAGCCAGGGAACTCCTTCGGGAAGAGTCGGTCCGCAATCGCATCGACCCCGTTCAACTGGTCGTAAACGTCGTCGATC
>JBGPFY010000152.1:0-2720 GCA_041483615.1 Nitrososphaeria archaeon
CATCGGGACGCTCGCGGGCTTGTCCACCGACGTGGGCTTCGCTTTCGGCGCGGCGAGGCTGAACATCCTGAAGGAAAGAATGATGCAACTCAACGAAGAGGTAGCTGGGAGCAGGCTGCTCTTCGGCGTCAACAGGCTGGGCGGTGTCGGCATTGACCTGCCCTTGGAAAAATCCCGGCTCCTGAAGGAGACCATCGACACCGTCCTGGTTGATTTCAACCGCCTCGTAAGGCTCCTGAGGAACGACTCCTCCGTGATGGACCGGCTAAGGGGGACCGGCGCGATAGGCCTGAAGGATGCTGCGGAGATTGGGCTCGTGGGCGTCGCTGCGAGGAGCTCTGGATTGGACGTGGACACGAGGAGGGACCACCCGCACGGGGCGTATCGGTCCATCACAATCGCCCCGCACTACGACACGCCTCGACACATCACAGAGCACGAAGTGGAGATGGCGAAGAGGAGGGGCGACGTCCTATCGCGGTTCGAGACGAGGGTGGAGGATGTCGTCAATTCTGTCAACATCATAGGCGAAGTGCTGTGGGGCCTGGACAGCGAGCCCGAGCTATTGGTTCCCATCCCAAGGGAGGCGCTGAAGCCCTTCGATCATGCCCTCGGCTACGCCGAGTCGCACAGGGGTCAGACCGTCCACTGGGTCATGATGGGAGAAGAACCCGACACGCTCTTCCGGTACAAGGTCAGGACGGCGTCATTCGCGAACTGGCCTGCAATCGAGGCGGCGGTGCTCAATGACATCGTCGCGGATTTCCCGCTTGTCAACAAGAGCCTCGACCTTTCGTATGCCGGTAACGACTTGTGATTGACATGAAGAAAACGAGCCCCCACCACGACATCCTCCGTGACCACGTCGAGACCGACAGGCGGGTGTTGGACCGAGTAAGGTCCGCGCCGAGCTTCCGGGGGGACGTGGTCCTCGTCCCTCGCCCTCTCGACCGGCCGCTAGACTCTGAAGTGTGCAGACAGGTCGAGGAGGTGTGCGCACCGAAGGCCATCGCGTCGAAGGAAGTCGACGGAAGGCTACAGCTGACCCTCGACAAAGGGAGGTGCATCATGTGCGGATTCTGCGAGGAGATGGCTCCGGCGTCGTTTGAAGTCCAGAGCAGGTTTGCGCAACCAGTGAAGAGGAGATCTGACCTGGTCATTGCCCAGCCCCCCGACACGGCATCAGCGGGGCAAGACCAGTCTCGCGAGGCGATTGGAAGACAGCTGAGCGAAAAGGTCGCGAAGATTCTGGGGCGCTCGCTTTCGATAAGGGAGGTCGACGCAGGCTCCTGCAACGGGTGTGAAGTGGAGGTCGTCGCCCTCAACAACGCAATATACGATATCGAGCGGTTCGGGGTTCATTTTGTGGCATCCCCCCGCCACGCAGACGTGCTTCTGGTGACGGGCGTTGGTTCCAGGAACATGGAATCGGCACTGCGAAGGACATACGACGCGACGCCTGGACCGAAGGTGGTTGTCGCTGTCGGGGCATGCGCAGCTACGGGGGGCATTTTTGCCAACTCTTACGCGTCATCCGGAGGGATAGGCGACATCGTGCCCGTCGACGTCTACGTGCCAGGATGCCCTCCGAGGCCTGAGGCCCTGCTCTACGGCCTCCTTCTCGCAGTCGACCGCATTCGGTGAGTCGCGGCTGAACCCGGCCCACTCTAACGATACTAGGGTCGCTTGGACAAACGCGTGTGAGTTCTACCTCCCTTCGGTTCTTGTGCATCACCCTTTACGGTGACAATTTCCCGCCGGATTAGGCTAATAGATTGAGGAGGTATGATGGCGGGCCCGGAGAGATTCACTTAGTAAATTAAGCGCATCCCTCTCGGGTACGAAGCTCCCAGTTCTGGTAGGGCCAGTATACGGTTCGTTTCAATATGGGTGCGGATCGAACCTAGCGCGAATCCAATCCGTCTGGTCCTGAGATTTTAGACTCCACCGACCATGCTGCATGGCCTTTTTGGTTTTTGCGCTCATAGTTCTCCCAGTGGCGCATACCTACTTCGCATTCCTCGTGGTAAATCGACCCCTGCTCAGGGCCATGGTTTCTCCGCATCGGGAGAGAAGGTCGGAGGGATAATCCCTGCGAGAATCCTCGCCACAGTATCACTGTGAGATGAATCCTCAAACTTGGAATTCGGTGCTTGGTGCTTTGTTATCAGAGTGGGGCTCGACAATGACTGCGGTCACGTGAAGCAAGTCCTGGAGAAAAAGCGCCGGTAGAAGAGAAAACAGTACAGAGATCGCGGAGCGGTGTCATGCGAAGAGTTCAGTTCACTAGAAGGAGAATCATGTGCTCGAGGCAGAATAGCCGATTCATTCCCGACGTGTATGCGCGTCCGAACTGCGCCTTCTCAGGTAAAGCCCCACGCCGAACAAGACCGCGATTAGGAGGACCATTAGAGAGACCGTGGAAGAAAAGAAGCCTTCGACGGCCTTCTGGATAACCGCCTCGTAGATGTTGAAGAACTCAGACCCCGGGGCGGCTATCATGGTGTTTGTGAAGCCCAGGAGGACGGTCACGATGCCCATCGAGAGGAAAATCGCGGCAGTGAGTAGCCTCGATGAGTGCACGGTCCCGAGCCCTGTGTCTATCATCTTGCCCTGCAGAGCTTTCTGCACGGAACTGCTCTTGTCCATGAACATGGCTACCAGAAGAAGCGGGAAGACCATCCCAACGACGTACGCCCCTCCCACAAGGGTTGCCCCCA
>JBGPFY010000153.1:0-2626 GCA_041483615.1 Nitrososphaeria archaeon
GAATCTACTTTATAGCGGCCATTCTAATAGCCTACAAGTCTGTGGATCCGAGCCGGGATCTTCGGGCCCCAACCGCGTAACCAGTCACCACGCCAACCGGCTCAGAGAGTACGCAGTAACTCCGAGTCGCGGCAGACGGCCCTCTCAATCGACATGCTCATTAGCGCCTTCGTCGATCTTGAGCTCTGGGACCACGCGATGACTACGTTCAAGCGGAAGTAATTGGCACCATTAGGTTCTGCGACCCCAGACCGAAGGATAACTCGCCAAGGGTCACAGGTCTCTCAGCCTTTTCTTGTCGGTCACAGGTAGCTTCGACCATGGTTTGGAAGCTCTCCTGAGCCAGCCACTTAGCAAGCGATCCCCGACCAAGTTCGCTAATAAAGGACGCAGTATTTTCTTTTCTCGGTTTCCTATGATGCTGTTTTTTACGTAAGCGCGTGTAACGCCCCCATGTTGCCGCCTTAACTTCGCTCAATTGGAGGCCTGCTCGACCTTCGAGCGATGTTTATTTCCCGAAAACGAGGGAGAAACTCCGACTCGTGCCCTGCGGTTTCACATGGCCCAGTTTTGAACGAGACCAGCAGAATGTCCTTTTCCGCCGATGGATTCAGAACAAGTATCCGCTTTTCATAATGGATTATTAGCATGCGGTAGATGAAATCGTGAACCATGGATAGCCAGGCTGCCAAAATGGCAATTCCGCGACCGGCCTCGGCGACGGCAAGAACCGAAGAGACGCGGTCGGCGCCCCTCTACAGGGTTCTGCAATCGGTGTCCCGGGTATTTGACTCGATGTCTCCTTCGTTCGCCTCGGTAATTCTTTGGAACATCATGATGACTCAGAGACTTGGCTTCAGGGATATCGCTGACAAACCCACTCAGTTCATAGAGGGATTGCACGCGATTTATGGCGAGCCGCAAGCCAGAGCCATCGAAGCGGAGCTAGTGAAAGAGATCCAGCGTGAGTTCGGACTGGCCCAGAGAAGCCAGTCCTTTCCTGAAGCGGTAAGCACTGCGCTGATGCACTAAGTTTCCAGAGAAATGGGCCTGCGTTTCTCCCCCCCACGTCGCGGATGGGATATCATAGACGTTAGTCGCCTGTCTGTTCCCCGAGGTTGCCGGAAACCTCCGTTCAAGGCCGAGTAAATCATTTATCCGTCAAAAATGGAAGAGACTCCGGCTTGTCCCCTAGATCAAGACCACCGAAGACCGCTTCAGTGGATCTCCGTCAGGTCGAGCGCCTCGCGGACCTCTCGCGACTCTCGCTAGGTCCACAGGAAGCGGAGCGGCTGCGCGGCGAGCTCTCTTCGATCTTAGGGTACTTTGCGACCCTCGACAAGGTGGAGATATCCAAGGCCATCCCAGGTCGGGAGGCTTCGCACGATGGGGGGCTGAGGGACGACGTGGCAAGGCCCTCGATCCCCGAGCCGATTCTCGAGGGCGTCCCGCAGAGAAAGGGAAGGTATGTCAGGGCGCCAAGGGTGTTCTGAGAGTTGACGTCGCGCGCGGCGGTCAGCCCCCACCTGGTCCCTTCCATGGTAAGCAAGGGGGAGCTGCGCGCCGAAGAGTATATCGGGTCCATCTTTCAGAAGATAGACAGGCTCGACGCGAAGATACACGCGTACCTGCAGCTCAACCGCGAAGGAGCCCTGGCCAAGGCCAAAGAGCTGGACCGCCGAGTGAGGAAGGGCGAGAGGATAGGAAGGCTCGCGGGGTTGGGGATCGCCGTCAAGGACAACATCTGCGTCGAGTCGCTCCAGGCGACATGCGCTTCGAAGATCCTCGAGGGGTTCAACCCGCCCTACAGCGCGACCGTCATCAAGCGAATCGTGCAAGAGGACGGGATCGTCCTCGGGAAGACGAACATGGACGAGTTCGCGATGGGGAACACGACCCAGAACTCCGCCTACGGCCCCACGTTGAACCCCTGGGACGTCACCCGGGTTCCCGGAGGATCTTCGGGAGGGAGCGCGGCAGCCGTGGCCGCCGGGATGGCCTCGGTGGCCCTAGGCTCGGACACCGGGGGCTCGATAAGGTGCCCCGCGAGCTTCTGCTCGGTGGTCGGGCTCAAGCCCACCTATGGGCGCGTCAGCAGGTATGGCCTAATCCCCTATGCGAACAGCCTGGAGCAGATAGGCCCGATTGGGCGCGATGCGGAGAGCGTGACGCTTCTTTTCGATACGATAGCGGGGCACGACCCACAGGACGCCACGTCAACCCGGGACCCCGTGAAGTCGGCCCGTGGGGATGGCCTCAGAGGGCTCAAAGTGGGCAGGATCAAAGAGTTCTTCGGAGAGGGCGCGCAGGCGAAGGTGAAGGAGACGGTGATGGACGGGTGCGCGAGGCTGGAGGCGCTGGGGGCGGACGTAGGAGAGCTGTCGGTCCAGTCATTGCCTTACTCGCTCGCGGTCTACTACATCATAGCGATGGCGGAGGCGAGCTCGAACCTCTCCCGATACGACGGCGTCAGGTACGGGCTCTCGCCAGAGAAAGGCGCGGCCGACTGGAACGCGGCGTTCGCGAGGACCCGGAGCGAGGGCTTCGGCGAGGAGGTGAAAAGGAGGATACTGCTAGGCACCTTCGTCCTCTCTGCGGGGTACTACGAGGCATACTACGTGAGGGC
>JBGPFY010000154.1:0-2613 GCA_041483615.1 Nitrososphaeria archaeon
CGATGCGGCGAAAGCTCCTCGACATCCTGGCGTGCCCGATCGACAAGCACTACCCGCTCCGTCTTCTGGAGTTCTCCACGAAGGAGCCAGACGTCATCGTGGACGGGGCCTTGATTTGTGACGAGTGCAGGAGGTTCTACCCTATCATAGACGAAATCCCCGTCATGCTCCCGGACGACCTCAGGAGCAAGAGAGAGGACCTTGAGTTTCTCACGAGATGGAAGGACCTCCTCCCCAAGGAGACGCTCGCGGCAGGGAAGCCCGTTAACCTCTCCTAAACGACGGCTTCAAAAAATTCATATATGAATATCAAGACGGCTCCCTCGTGTCCGTCTCCACAATCGACCCGAAGCAGCTCAAGAAGATACGGGTCCAGCTCGGGATAACGCAGTCGGAGCTCGCCAAGGCGGCGGGAGTGAGCCAGTCTCTCATCGCCAAGCTCGAGTCTGGCCTCGTCGACCCGTCATTCAGCACGATGAAGGCGATCTCAGAGGCGCTCAGGTCCCACATCAGGATGGAAGGGAAGAAGGCCTCCGACGTCATGTCGTCGCCAGTAGTCTCAGTCCAGTCAAGTGTCTCCCTCTCGGAGAGCATCAACCTGATGAGGAAGAGCAACATATCGCAGATCCCGGTCTACTCGGGAACCAAGCTCTCCGGCTCGATAACGGAGAACCAGATCGTCGCGCTCCTGAGCGGGATGGAGGACCCCCGCGCCCTCCTCTCCAAGCCGGTCTCGAGCATAATGCAGCCGAGCTTCCCCATCGTGAGCACGGACACTCCCATCGAGGCGCTCTTCTCGTTGTTCAAGTTCGTCCCCGCCGTCCTCGTGGCGACCGGCGACAAGGTGGAAGGCATCATAACGAAGATCGACATGCTCTCCGCGGAAGTCCACTGAAAGGCCGCTCAGGCTGAGAGAAAGCGTTTTCATATGCGGGGTGCCAACCCACCCTCATGGGGATGGTCAACGTCCCCGCCGGGTGCGCGGGGTGCCACAAGCTGGGCATCGGCTACAGCTCTTGCAGGGGATGCGGGTTACACTTTTGTCCGGGGTGCACGACGAGGTTCGCGAGGGTCTGCCCTAACTGCGGCGGAAGGCTGCTCTAGCCCGGTCGAACCCCTCCGCTAGATGGGGATTCATAACGCATATCATGCCGAAGCGTTCCGAAGCCTGGCCTTGGGCCTCATACAGTCGCTCTTCGGCTCTGGAAGGGACCCGGAGTACGGCCGCGAATCGGTCACACTCACAGGGGTGAAGGTCAAGAGCTACGCCGAAAAGCAGATCGCGGACTACTTCACAAGGAACGGCATAGAGTACCAGTACGAAAGGGTCGCGAGGTCGCGGCGCCTCTTTTCGGTCAAGAAGATTGCGAGGCCCGACTTTTACCTGCCGGCCTTCAAGGTCTTCGTGGAATACTGGGGCCTTGTCGACGCGGACAGCAACAGGACGAGGAGCGAATACACCGGGCTCATGCGCTACAAGATGGCCCAGTACCACCGCCACAAGATCAGGTTCGTGTCGCTCTATCCGTCGGACCTCGGGCGCCTGGACCAGGCGTTCCGGAGAAAGTTGCTCGAAACCACCGGGAAAGAGCTCCCCGTGCCAGGGTAGCCGGCCTCCGCACGGCGCAATGCCTCAGATATTTTAGGCCGAATGTGCGGCTCTCCAAGGGTGCAGCCCGGCATCAATGCAGAGGCGGAACCGGTCCTGCGACGCGAGGCCGGCCTATTCCAGGTAATCGCCTACGGGGTGGGCAACATAATAGGGGCCGGGATTTACGTCCTTGTCGGAGACGCTGCGGGCCTCGCCGGCGGGGCGGTCTGGCTCGCGTTCCTCGTGGGCGCGATAGTCGCGCTCTTCACCGGCCTGTCTTATGCGGAGCTCGCCGCGGCATACCCAAAAGCCGCGTCCGAGTACGTCTTCCTGGGAAGGGCCTACGGGAACAGGTCCCTCTCCTTCCTCACGCAGTGGATGATGCTGGTCACCGAGGTGATCGCGGCCGCCGCGGTCGCGCTGGGCTTCGCCGGCTACCTTTCGAACATCGTGCAAGTCCCGCTCATCCCGACTGCGGCCGCGCTCTTGATCCTCTTGACCGTGGTCGCGTTGACAGGGATCAAGCAATCGCTGAAGGTCAACACGGTCCTCAGCATGGTGGCCATCGGGGGCCTCATCGTCGTCGTCGGATCCGGGATCGGAAGAATCGGGTCGACCGGGATGGCCTCGTATGTGGCCTCCCCCAACGGGATTCCCGGGATCCTCGCGGCCACGGTCCTCGTCTTCTTCTCTTACATCGGGTTCGACAACATCTCGAACCTCTCCGAGGAGACGAAGAAGCCTGAGAAGACCATCCCCAGAGCGCTCCTCGCTTCTCTGGCGCTCTCCACCGTCCTGTATGTCCTGGTCGGCCTTGCATCGGTGAGCCTCATCCCCTGGCAAGAGCTGGCAGTTTCGGAGGCGCCCCTTGCCCTCGCCGTGGCGTCAGTCCTGGGACCGTCCGGTTCCGACCTCCTGACGGTCGCGGCGCTCCTGACCACCCTCAATACGGTCCTGGTCCTTCTCCTTGTCAGCTCCAGGATAATCTACGGGCTCGGGCGCGAGGGCGCGCTCCCGAGGCC
>JBGPFY010000155.1:0-2548 GCA_041483615.1 Nitrososphaeria archaeon
GGGGTCCCTACTCTTGACGTTGCTCTCCGGAAAGGACCTGGTCCAGAACCACCTCCTCTCCTTCACAAACTACACCATCACCACCAACCAGATCTCGATGGTGATAGGCGGCCACGTCTTGACTCTCCCTTGGGAAGACAACGATACCGTATGGAGTCACCAATACGACAACAACTATGTCGCATCGTGGGGACCGTCCGCTCCCGCTCCCCAGATCCGGGGGCAGGTCGGCGCCTCGATCTTCGGCCTTCAGGCGGGAGATTACATCGAGTTCAGGTTCGCCGCCCAGGGCGGGAACGCGGTCCGGGAATTCTAGCTGCGCCCTGGCGAGAATACTCAGTATTTCCTGTTCGAAAGTGAAACTTTTCCAGGATTCCAGTTCCAGGAAGCGGCTCATTATATCGATTGGCAGAGATGCACATTCGATAAAGACATGCAAGTAGACACAGGCAAGCTCCAGATACTGACCGTCGCCGCGATACTCGTCATAATCTCTGGCGGGATTGCGGCGTACGCGCAAGACCAATCCTCCTCGACGACCAGCGCGACGACCGTGGCCGCGTCGAACTCAACCAACAGCACTAACTCGACTTCGATTCAGACGTCATCCACAGGCAAGGCCAACGCCGCCGATGCGCTCGCGTCTCCGGCCACAGCGAACTCCACCCTCTGCACCCCCGCCACGGCGAGCAAAGTCGGTAGGCTCGTACTGCCGATCGTCCCCTCCGGCTCCCAGGCAGGCACCATATCCTTCGCCGACAACAGGGGGTGCCACGCATCCATAACTACCGTCGGGGGCGTCTTCAACGTCCAGATCGTCCTGCGGTTCGCGAAGCCGGTGACCCAGTACAACGTCGTCCTAGTGGCCAACGGGACGAGCTACGCGCTCGGGAACATGGTCACAGGGCAGGAGGGTGCCGGACAGATGCAGAACCAAGTCCTCTTGAAACCCGGGACTTTCTCAGTCTCCATCCAGATCTTCGACACATCCTCAACCCCAGGCCAGAGCACACTCGTGCTGCAGAGCGCCCAGGGCACTATCGTCTCTCCTCCTTTCCCGACTACAACCAGCCACCAGCAGTCCACCCAGGGCAACGTCAAGCACTCCGACGACAAGTAGAGCCCACCCCTAGCATGGTCGGGAGTCCGACCATGCCCTCTTCCTTTTTTCTTAATCGAATCGGATTAATAGGCCGGCCCGCCTTCGAGGGCTACGAAAGCAGGCATCCTCGAGTCTGAATACTCGGCATATCACAACGCCCTGAATTTGGGGGAGCTGACCTGCGAGGAGAAGGTCGACGAGGAGCTCGGGAACGTCGCGCGATACGACAAGAAGCTCAACGCCTTCGTCGCGGTCTTCGGGGGCGACAGGGGGCTCGCCCTCTCCAGGGCGCGGGAGCTTGACGCAAGGCTTGGCGCGAGAAGGGGAGAGGGGGCGGCGGGCCTGTTCGGGATACCCCTGGCGATAAAGGACAACATCTGTCTGGGCGGCTTTCCGACGACCGCGGCCACCTACTACTTCAAAGACTTCGTCCCGAGCCTCAACGCCGAGATACTCGACGACGCGCTGGGCCTCGGCTGCGTGCCGCTGGGCAAGACCAACATGCACGAACTCGCGCTCGGCGGGACGTCAGCTGCCTCCTACTTCGGGCCCGTCAGGAACCCTCGCGACCCGGATAGGGTGGCCGGCGGCTCGAGCGGCGGTTCTGCCGTCGCGGTCGCGGAGGCGAAGGGGAGCATCTTGGGGCTCGGGACCGACACCGGGGGCTCGGTGAGGATCCCCGCGGCTCTGTGCGGGATAATGGGGTTCAAGCCCACGCTCGGATCGCTCAGCCTTGAGGGGATCCTCCCTCTGAGCGCCACCCTTGACCATGCCGGGCTGCTGACGCGGACCATGCCAGACATGGCGAGGGCGTTTCGGCAGCTCACCGGGGCTCGGCGGCCGCGCGGCCCGGCCAAGAGGTCGAGAAAGGTCAGGGTGGGCGTCCTGTCGGGACACTTCTTGGAGGAGACCGAGGAGAAGGTCTCGAGGAACTTTTGGAGCGCCGTCGACCGGATGGGGCGTTCGGAGAACTTCACGGTGGCGGAGGTTAGGACTGATTCGAGCTACGAGAGGTTCACGTTGGCGAGAGGGGCCATCCAGCTCAGGGAGGCAGGGTGGTTCTACGAGGAGCTCGTAAAGTCCAGGAAGGTCGCGGCGCAGATGAACCAGGACGTGGTCACCCTGTTGAGGCGTGGGTTGCGGATAAGCCAGCTTCGCTATTTCGGAGCCAACCTGGTCAGGCTCGAGTCCATTCGGGTCTTTGGCCGCCTCTTGAAGGGGCTGGATGTCCTCGCCATGCCGACCACGAAGGTGACCGCGCCTAGGCTCGCGGACGTGGTCGGTAAGGAGGCGGGAAGGCTCAGAAGATCGCTCCTGCAGAACACCGAGGTCTTCAACCTCTGCGGCTTCCCTGCGCTGAGCATCCCGACCAACCCGGGGGCCGCCGAGCTGCCCACGGCGATCCAGTTGGCGTGCAACCTTGGCGAGGACGAGCTCGCGCTCGAA
>JBGPFY010000156.1:0-2510 GCA_041483615.1 Nitrososphaeria archaeon
ACCATCATGTACGCCTTCGACACCGTCGCCATGCTCGCGTACGCGGCCATCATAGCACGCTACTATCGGAAATACACCAGGGAGGTGGAGTTCAAGAGCCCCGACCCGGACAAGCTGAAGATAACCGTCGACGGCAAGAACTACACGGGAAAAGTAAAGACCCTCTCGGTCCACTCCACCCACACCGTCAGGGCGCCGAGCGAGAGCGGCGCCTTCAAGGAGTGGCTCGTCAGCGGGGGCGTCTCCGTCCTCGATTCGAAGAGCTTCGAGACGACCATGACGGTCGACGGGGACGGGCTCCTAAAGATATCCTGACGAAAGTCGCGTGCTCAGAGCCGGCGTCAGATGGTGCCTCTAAAGCTTAATTGCGGCGCGGCGTGAGCGCGCACAGAAGCGCTGGATGGTCCACGACAAGAAGGTAGGCGATTACATCCACGAGAACCAAAGCAGGTTCGTGAAGGACATCATAACGCTCTCCTCGCAGCCCAGCGTCTCCGCGAGGAAGGAGGGGATACAGGAATGCGCGAACATCGTGAGGTCGATGGTGGAGGAGATAGGAGGGACCGCAAAGCTGATCCAGCTCCCCGGAGCAGCGCCGCTGGTCTATGGCGAGGTGAAGTCGTCGAAATCCGACAAGACCGTCCTCTTCTACAACCACTACGACGTCCAGCCCGAGGTCCCGTTGAAGCTCTGGAAGTCTCCGCCGTTCAAGCCGGAGGTCCGAGACGGCAGGCTGTATGGCCGGGGCGTCTCAGACGACAAGGGCGAGCTCGTCTCGCGTCTAAGGCTGATCGAGTCCTACATCAAAATGAACGGCGAGCCGCCGTGCAACGTGAAGTTCTGCTTCGAGGGAGAGGAGGAGGTCGGGAGCCCAAACCTTGAGCAGTACGTCAACGAGAATCCCGAGCTCTTCAAGTCCGACGCCGTCATCTGGGAGTACGGGAAGATTGACAGCGAAGGCAGGCCGGTGGTGGGCCTCGGTGTCAAGGGCATGATCTACCTCGAGCTCACCATCAGGTCGCTTTCGCAAGACGCGCACAGCATGTACGCGGCCGCCCTCCCGAGCGCCGTCTGGAGGCTGGCGAGGCTGCTCAACCTCATCAAGGACTCGCACGAGAGAATCCTCATCCCCGGTTGGTATGACAAGGTCCAGGACCTCGCTGAGGATGAGCTGAAGCTACTCGAGGAGCAGCCCTCTGAGGCCCAGGAGCTCCTCGCGACATACGGGAGCAAGGAGTTCGCGGGAGGGATGTCGTTGGAGCAAGCCAAGAAATCCCTGGTGGCCCGTCCAACTGCGAACATCGCGGGCATATGGGCCGGGTACACGGATCAGGGGAGCAAGACCGTGCTCCCCGCAGAGGCGCACTGCAAGATGGACTTTCGGCTTGTCCCCAACCAGGACCCTGATGAGCTGTATGCCAAGTTCGTCTCCTTCCTGAAGGCCAACGGGTACGGCGACGTCGAGATCGTGAAGGAGACGATGGAGCCCGCCGCTCGGACGAGCTACAAGAGCGACCTCGCGCAGGCCGCGATTAAGGGGGCAAAGGAAATCTTCCTGAAGGATCCCTCAATCGAAATTTCGAGCGCTGGAACCGGCCCGCTCTACATATTCACCCGGAGATATGGGGTGGCTGGGCTGGACATCGGAATCTCCCCCTTCGACGCGGCGCCCCATTCGCCAAACGAGAACATCAGGCTCGACTTCCTCGAGAAGGGCATGCTCTGGCTCGGCCGGACCGTAGAGAACTTCCTGGCCAAATGATTTGTCAGAGTTTCGCCTTTCGGCGCCCAAAAGACGAGTTTGAAGGTTAAGCTTATCTCGTCAGAGCGCAGGCCTGTTGGAGTTCAAGCTTTGATAGTCGGCGTCCCGAAAGAGACGGCGGCCCTCGAGAGGCGCGTCTCCGTCGTCCCGGAGACCGTCCCCAAGCTCGGTGCTGGAGTCAGCGTAATCGTCGAGAAAGGGGCGGGCGAGAGCGCGGGCTTTGTGGATTCTGATTACACGGCCGTGGGCGCGACCATCGCCAGCGACCAGAAATCGCTCTACGCGCAGGCGGACATCGTCCTGAAGGTCACGCCCCCAACTCCTGATGAAGCTTCTCTCGTCAAAGAGGGGGCCACGATAGTTTCGTTTCTCTACCCGGTGGCCAACCTTGAGACCGTGAAGAAACTGGCGTCCCGCAAGGCAACGGTATTCGCCATGGAGCTGATCCCCCGCATCAGCCGCGCCCAGCCGATGGACGCACTCTCGTCGCAGGCGAACGTCGCAGGCTACAAGGCCGTCATCCTCGCGGCTGACACCGTCCCGAAGCTTTTCCCACTCATGATGACCGCAGCAGGCACAATCTCTCCCGCGAAGGTCTTCATCCTAGGAGCCGGCGTCGCAGGGCTCCAAGCCATCGCCACAGCGAGGAGGCTCGGAGCGGTCGTCGAAGCCTACGACGTGAGGCCTGTCGTCAAGGAGCAGGTCATGAGTCTCGGCGCGAAGTTCGCCGAGATGCCGGTGGAGGCCA